>JBJKXR010000001.1:0-20335 GCA_045561495.1 Flavobacteriales bacterium
TGTTGGATTTGCAAATAAGTAGGGATATTATAGGCTGTTCCAAAATTCAGATTGAAGTTTACTCGAGTAATATTTAGTTTTTTTTCCTGCTTTTGACTAAAACACAAAATTGATGAGAGTATAAATATGCTTAATAGTGCCTTTTTCATTAAAAATAATGATTTACTAATGGATATTATAAGAAAACAAAGTTCACCTCTTCACGACTGCAATGACGTGACCACATACTATAGGTATTTGCACCTGTATTAAAAATAAGTATTTCGTCACCCTCATCTAGAATAGGCAAATCAATGGATTCATAAAGCACATCTCCTGCAAAACAGAGTGGGCCAACAATTCGATAATTTTGTTGAGTCCCTTGTTTTCCAACTACCGAAACGGGATAATCTATTTTCATAGAGGAATACACCTTTCTTAAAAATAAGTCAGCGCCTAAATGAATAAAAGCGTTGTGTGATTCTGGGGTGTTTTTTGTAATGTATTCAACAGAAGAAGAAACAAAA
Source organism: Flavobacteriales bacterium (assembly GCA_045561495.1). Lineage (GTDB taxonomy): Bacteria > Bacteroidota > Bacteroidia > Flavobacteriales_C. Next base: position 507 of record JBJKXR010000001.1, read on the forward strand.
GAATTGTTTTCGTGAATAAACTTTCCAAATTCGGTAACTATCTTTAATCCAGAGTTTTTATGTTCTTCAATTAAACTTTTGGTAAATATCTTTAGGCCGTTTTCTTTTTCTAATTCAAAGTCGATTCCTCCACCAATATCGAGAGTGTCAATAGGGGTTGATATTCCTTTTTCGACTCTGGCTTTGTTTACTTTTAAAATGAATTTCGAAAGCAATTTATATGCTTTTAGGTTGGGTTCAAAATCAGAAATTCCTGATCCGATATGAAAATGAATCGCAGTAAATTGATCGGATTCAGTTAAAATATTAAAAATCTCATCCTCTTTTGTGAAGGGCACCCCAAATTTTGAATTAATCTTGGAAACGTTTAAGTTCTTATCGGTATCTACATCAATTAATGGATTGATACGCAAACCTAGTTTACATGAAAAATCTTTAGGATAACGCTTTATTTCCTCTAAACAATTTACATTGATTAACGCACCGCTTAAGTTTTCATGGCAATATTTAATTTCACTTTTTGTTTTTACCGGTGAATCAAAAACAATTTTATTTGCTGGAACTCCAGCAGTTTGAGCAAGTTTAACTTCTTCAATCGAAGCTGCTTCTAAGCCAAAACCTCTACTGGCAATATGTTTTAATACTTCTGGATGATTATTGGTTTTAATAGCAATTGCGTGCAGTGTATCACTCGGAAAGAATTCTTTTAAAAGGTTTAAACGATAGTTTAGTGACTCCTTTAAATAGAAGTAATTAGCTTTTTCGCTAGTCAATCCTTTTGATTTTGCTTCAGCTAAAGTTTTCTCAGCAATTGATTTACTGATTGCTTTCAAATTCTATTAATTTTTGTTGTATAATAGCAATAATTCTTTTCTCAATTTCAAAAGTATCACCACCTCTATTGTGAATATTTACAATATTGTTTGCTCCAATAGCCAATCGTAAAAACGATTTATCTCCATAAGCAACAGGCTGACCAATAAATACTCTTTTAGTAGGTAACCCAGTATGGTCACTTTCAACCATTGAGAAAAATAAATTTCTCATTTGTTGATGGTTTAACCTTCCGTTTTTTCCTTTTACCTGGAAGGATATAATAGTTGGATTGGTTTTACTTTGATCAGGCATAAGAATAAACTCTTCGTATTTGCCTAGCTCCTTATTTACAAACTTATTCCAATTGGTAATTACGTTTTGTATGTTTTCTTGCCCAATTCTTCTTAGAGCATATATTGACTTAATAGTAACCAGCCATCTGCAAACACCCCCTTTATTTATTTCTGACGATAATTTAGTTTTTAGTCGTAATCTTTCAGGAATGTCGTACTTAGAAAAAACCTGATTAAACAAGTTAAAATGCACCAGCTCTTCATGGTGTTCAATTTTATTGATCCATCTTTCTGGAATTAATATTGCGCCGCAAAACGGAGGAGCTTGATAGAATTTAGAACCAGTAATCATAACTGAAACACCTTTGCTTGTAAGTCTTTCAATCAATTCTCTAGAATGCCTAAACTGGCACATGTCAACATTCCATAGAACATTATCTGCATCCAATTCATCAATCCAGGAAAGATTATCTTCAATCCCTGATTTTGAACCAACAACTAAGCTTACAATAATACTTTTTTCAGGGTTTGATTTGATAAGTTCCTTAAGATTATTTTTAGGGTCTTCAATGGTCCCTTGAGCACATCGGGCACTCAGATATTGAGTTTTAACAAAGTCAGAATCAATAATTGATTCTCCTTTAGGGGTTGTTTTTCTAAATTGGTTTGTTCCTGAAAAATATTTTCCTTGCCCGGCATTAATTGTTCCAGAGCCAAGCTCTTCAATACAGGTGACAATGTTTAAAATTTTCTTCTCAGGAAAAAGTTCTCTAGAAAATAAAATAGGAAAATACACTACGTCAGTACCAGAAGGTCCGAAGAATACCTCATAATCAGTTTCTGTAGTACCAGAAATTTCAATTTTAATTCCATTTTCAACCTCACTTACTAGATTCGCCCAGTCTTGTTCAGTAGAAACACCTCCAATTTTATCCGCTAAATAATCGACGTGGTCATTTGTAATTATATTACAGGTGCACGACCCTCTATTTGTTAAGCTTTCATCTGAAAAATCAATTCCATAATTTGATAAACCTCTGTCGTTCAGTGTGGTTCTTTCATCAGTCCCACTTAATAAAAGTTCAATAATTTCTTGCTTTGTGGCAGTCATCAATCCATTTTAAAATAAGCACACCAAATATAACATAAGAATTCAACATATCTTTGAATAATGGCATCGAATCCAGTTGAACATTTTATAAATCTCCTTAAACTTTTATCCACAGAAAAAGAGGAAGATTTATCTCAGTATCAAAAGAAAATGCAAAGCACCTCATTCAAAGAGCGAAGAGCTAATGGTGTGTTGTGGCACCCATGTGCTGTTGAAGAGCGAAATTATGATGCTGGAGAGCGTTTAATTGTGAAAATCCGAAGACCCAAAGAGCATAATTATAGTCATAGCTTTTCAAGCGGTAAACTGGTAGAGGTGTTCCCCTCATCAGATGAAACAACATCACTCAAGGGTGTTGTGAACAAAGTAAAGGAAGACATGATGTTTGTAACCTTGAATGCTGATGATTTTCCAAATTGGATTGAATATGGAAAACTTGGGGTTCAATTGCTTTTCGATGACAAAAGCTACAAGGAGATGCAATGGGCCTTGAATGAATTAGTAAAAACGGAATCCAAAAGGCTTCTTGAACTTCAACGAAAAATTTTAGGTTTTGAAGAACCTAATTTTATTAAATGTACTTATTCAGGCCTATCAGATTTGAATGAAAGTCAAAAAAATGCAGTAGTTAGAGTTTTAGGTGCTCAGGATTTTGCAATTATTCATGGTCCACCAGGAACTGGTAAAACAACTACTTTGGTAGAGGCTGTAAAAGAAGTTTTAAAAAAAGAGGCACAAGTTTTGGTTTGCGCACCCAGTAATACTGCTGTTGATTTATTAACTGAAAAACTCTCTCAACAAAGAATATCAACAGTTAGAATAGGTCATCCAGCTAGAGTGGATGAAGAAGTTTTAAATCAAACACTCGAATCAAAAATAGCCCAACATAAAGATTTTAAATTGCTCAAGGATGTAAAGAAAAAAGCAGAAGAATATTTTAAGTTAGGCGGTAAATGGAAAAGGAATTTCGGAAATACTGAACGGGAGCAGAGAAAGATGCTTTTACAGGAAGCAAGAAGTTTAAAAAAAGAGGCTGAAAGAATTCATAATGATATTGTTGAAGACGTTTTGTTTTCTACGCGCGTAATAACATCAACACTGGTTGGAGCAAACCATCCTAAATTAAGAGGGATTAAATTCACCACTTGTTTTATTGATGAAGCTGCTCAGGCTTTGGAGCCTGCTTCTTGGATTCCAATTATCAAATCCAATAAGATAGTTTTTGCTGGAGACCATTTGCAATTACCACCAACAGTGAAGTCTTTTAAAGCTGGAGAAGATGGGTTAAAAGAAACTTTATTTGAAAGAGCCATTAGAGAAAATCAAGCGGATGTTTTGTTGAATGAACAATACAGAATGAATGAGAAAATCATGGCGTTTTCAAGCAAACAATTTTACAAAGGTATTTTGAAAGCAAATGAAAGAAACGCTCATCAAAAAATATTTCCAAAGGATACGGTTGTTGAGTATGTGGACACATCAGGAACGAGTTTTTTTGAATCTCAACATCCAGAAACAAAGAGTTCATATAACAAAGAAGAGGCAAACCTTGTATTTAAGCATCTAAAAATTTACTTAGAAGAAATCAACCAAAGTGGCTATGATCTTCCTGAATCCATCGGGATTATATCTCCTTACAAAGCACAAATTGAAGTGTTGAGTAAAATGCTTGACTCATCAGATTTTAATTTAGAAATCAAAAACAAAATAACAATAAATACAGTTGATGGTTTTCAAGGTCAGGAAAGAGATGTAATATATATATCTTTAGTAAGAAGTAATGAATCTGGAGAAATTGGGTTTTTATCCGATGAAAGACGAATGAACGTTGCGCTTACGAGGGCTCAAAGAAAGCTAGTTGTTGTAGGCGATAGCGGAACAATTGCTGCAAAAAATAAATTTTACAATAATTTTCTAGATTACATACATGAAATTGAAGCTTACAAAAGTGCGTTTGAGTATATGTATGATTAATGTATGATTTTTCTTTTCCTAAATTAGTGGCATGAAGCTTTCCTCTTTTATCGTATTGTTATTTGTATCGGTAATTGTATTTGGACAAGATTTTAAATTAAAGTCTTTTTCAATTGTTGATGGATTGCCACAATCTCAAGTGTTTGATATCGCAGAAGATCATAATGGTAATTTATGGTTAGCTACACAAGGGGGCGGGATTTCGAAGTTTGATGGAGCAGAATTTAAGGTCTTTACAACAGGCGATGGGTTGATAAATAATTTCGCATCAGCAATTTTTCACGATTCAAAGCAAAATATATGGATAGGGACTTCTAATGGAGTTTCCTTATACAATGGGATACGATTTAGAAATTTCAAACTTGAGGGAGAAACCTTTAAAGTATCCGTTTCTTCTATAGTAGAGAATAAAAATCAGGAGTTGTTTTTTGGAACAGACAATGGTGTGTACAAAAGAACCAATAAGAAAAATTCAAACATTTCTAAAGAAATAGGTTTGCCGAGTAATCACGTATTGGATGTTTTTGTTGACAATGCACAAAATTTATGGGTAGCTCACAACAATGGATTTTCCAGATTTAAAGAAGGAATTGCAAAACATTTTACCGATGATGTTTTAAATTCTGTTTCTCCGCAGTGTTTTGCAGAGGGTGTTCATCAAAATCTATGGGTGGGTACCTATGGAAGAGGTTTAATCAAAGTAAGGGGGGATAAATACCAATTTATTCCGGAAACAAATGGTTTGGTTATTCTAGACGTTTATTTTGAGGACAATATATTGTGGTTATCAACATTTAAGAACGGAGTACTGCTTTATGACATTAAAAAAAAGGTTCTAAAGCCGATACAAAAGCACAAAAATCTCCCTACAACGAACTGTAGAAAGGTGTTTAAAGATTCTTGGGGGGGCAAATGGATTGGGACCTCTGGAGGAGGCCTTTTGAAGTATAGCCAACCAGAAATTAGAGATTTTAATGAAACTCAAGGATTAGTAGGAAAATATATTTACACCGTTGCACCTTCTTTAGATTCTGGTATTTGGGTTTCTACAAATGCTCGGAAATTGTTCAAATTAAAAGGCGAAAAATTTGAAGAGTTTGGCCTAAATAAAAACATTTATCCATTAAAAATAAAAACCATTTTAGAAGATACTCAAAGAAGATTATGGTTGGGGACAGAAGGTAATGGGGTTATGCTTTGGGATAATGGTAATACGAAAATGTTAAAGGAGGGAAAAGAGTTGGTTTCTAGTTTTATAACCGATATTGTGGAAGACAAGCAAGGCTATGTTTGGGTAGCGACAACAAATGGACTAACTCGTTTTGCATCGGATTTATCAAAGTTTAAATTTTACACAAAACAAAACAAGAACATTCATTTTGATAAGCTTTCCTGTCTTCATGTGGATAGATCCAATAGGATATGGTATGGTACTCGAGGTGAAGGGATTGGTTGTATTTCAGATTCTGGATATACAATTGTTAAACAAGAGAGAGGTCTATCAGACGATGTAATTAGAGATATAGCAGAAGATAAATTAGGCAATTTATTTATTGCAACTGCTCATGCGGGGGTTGATGTAATTGGAATTTATTCGGAAGATCTTCCTATATATAATGTCCATAAAAAAGACGGGTTAAGCTTTACAAATATTTATAGTGTTTTTTGTGATGATAACAATCATTTATGGTTGGGAGGATCAAAAGGCGTTAATCGAGTAACTAAACCAATAAGAAATCAAAAAGAAGTTAAATGTTATGGACTTTTAGAGGGGTTTACTGGCTTAGAAACTAATCAAGGCGCTGTATGTTCTGATCTAAATAAAAAATATATGGTGGGGTACAATAAACGGTGTGATGAAAAAGCCCAATTTTGATTTGAAAAGAAATGTTAAACCTCCAAAAGTTTCTATTACTTCCGTTAATCTTTTTTACAAGAATATACAAGGAACTCGTTACGAGCCCAATATATTCAATTGGTACAACCCTGGTGATTTGGTTTTTAAGTTCAAAGACAATCACATTGGCTTTGAACTGGATGGCAATGACTTGTCTCAGCCTGAAGGGATAAAATATCTTTGGCGTTTAGATGGAGGTGATGGCAGATGGTCGCCATTGGTAGAGTTCAAAATCAAATATTTTTCAGTAATCTTTCTCCTGGCAGGTATATTTTTCAGGCAAAGGCTGTAAATAAAGATGGCGTTGAAAGTGAAATGTTAGAGTTTTACTTTGCCGTTTCAGCGCCCATTTATTACAAAATGTGGTTTTGGTTCTTGCTCGCTTTTCTTTTTGGTGGTTTAACGTATTGGATAGTAAAGAAGCGGATTCATCAAATTAAAGCGAAAGCAAACGAGGTAGCCGAAAAATTAAGATTAGAGAAAGAAGTTTTAGAAATGGAGCAGAAAGCACTTCGACTTCAAATGAATCCTCACTTCATATTTAATGCCCTCAATGCCATTCAAGATCAAATTCGAGCGGAAAAACAATAAGGGCGCTCGGCATAGTTTGAATAAGTTTTCTAAACTCATGCGTCAAATATTGGATAGTTCAAGGACCGATTACATATCGCTTGAATTAGAATTGAATATTTTGGACAATTATTTAAATATTGAGAAACTTGCCAGAAATAATTCCTTTGAATACACAATAGACGTAAATTCTGAAATTGATACAGAAGAAGAAGGCATTCCACCAATGATGGTACAGCCATTCTTGGAGAATGCGATTATTCATGGTGTCGCAGGTATTGAATCGGTTGGAAAAATAAATATATCTTTCTCAACCGATAAAGATTTTTTGTGGGTAAAAGTAGAGGACAATGGAGTAGGCATAAAGAAAGCAAAGCAATTAAAATCGCAAAAGTCACAACAACATAAATCTGTAGCCTTAGAAGTTATTCAAAGTCGATTACAAAACTTATCTAATGAAGAGTTTTCATCCTGTTTTTCAATGGAAGATAAAGTTAATGGTGATAAAGTTTCGGGGACACTTGTCCATCTTAAGATAAAGCGTCAGGTAGTTTGGTGATTCAATTTAGCAATTTCCCAAATTTTATCCGATTCAATAATTTCTTTCAAGTCACTTTTTTCGTTACAAAGGTTAATCATTGCTTTTGCAATGGTTTCTGCGTGAATTCCTTTGTATTTTTTAAGAGAGCCCTGTAATAAAGGGTTAATGATAAATGTCAACATCTTACCTAACGTTTCACCAAGACGTCTTTCTTTTCTAGGGCCCATGATCATGGCAGGTCGAAGTAGGTACGTATTAGGAATTTCCATCTCTAATACAGATTCTTCCATTTCTCCTTTTGTTTTGGTATAAAAAACTGAACTTTTAGAATTTGCACCAAGAGAGGACATCACCGCAATTTTGTCAATTCTGTTTTCTCTGCACAACTGTGCAGCTGTAACGGGGATACCAAAATCAATATCTCTATAAAGTTTTTTATTTGGAGTTTTGTTATTCGTTGTGCCGATGCATACATAAACCTCATCCGCTTTAAAATAGTCTTTTTGTTCTTCGAGGTTGAGTACATCACATTCAAAAACCTGTAGTTTTTCATTTTCAATTTCTAATGGCCTTCTGGAAAAGACAATAATTTTAGTATACTCAGGATTCTTTAGAAGTTCATCAAGAACATAACTTCCTGTAAGTCCAGTAGCGCCAAGTATTATAGCTGATTTTGTCATTTTCACTTTGCTTTATGAGAGGATTTAAATAAAAAAACCGCTCATTAAATGTGCTCTAATTTAGATTTCGAATTTACTATAAATATATTGTTCTGTTGAACAACTGAAGTCAACTTTCTTTAGAAGAAGAGGAATCGCTTTCGTCTCTATCTTTTTTCGGTTTGTATTCATATAGAACATCTAGGGAAGACTCTGACTTAAACTTGTTTTGTTCTTTGATTATTTGCTCTTCGGTTTTCCAATAATCTTCTCCATATTTCCATTCGTTGAAAAACGTTTTCGTCCGAAATTCTTTTTGTTGTTGGTTTAGGTCCTTTTTTTCTAAAATAAAAAGCAAGTACAACACCAATCATAAATCCAGAAAAATGGCCCTCCCAACTTATTTTTGGATCAGTAGGAAACATCCCCCAAATCATACTTCCATATACAAAAACACTAGCCATGCTCAATCCAAGCAAGTTTCTGTTTTTTTTTAATAAAACCGCTAATTGTTATGAATCCAAATAACGCATATACAATGCCAGAAGCACCGATATGATTTGCAGATTCTTCCAAAGCTCCACAACCAAACTCCAGTGCCAATAAACAACCAGAAGAAAATTTTATAAGATAAATCTTTATAGTAGTAAAATAAGGCTGTGCCTAGGAGCAATAGAGGAATAGAGTTATTTACAATATGACCTAAATCAATCGAGCCATCCGATAAGTGAGTGCTATGAAAAAAAGCATGTGTTAGTATGCCAATTAATCCTTTTATTTCTCTTGGGCGAACACCAATTTTAACGATGTTCTCGACCTGGGTGCTATATAGCCAAACGCTCCAGCAAATTGCTAAGAAAATTAATGGCCAAAAGGCGTAAACCCATATACCTACGCGCTTATCGTTCACTTTATTAAATTACAGGTTAATGTTGAATATTTAGTAATATCCATGTTAAACTTTACAAAAAATTAAAAAGTTACCATCTGAAGTTCGTAAATTATATGGATTAAATCAATCTAACACATACTATTTACTTGCTTTTCAGACGATTTAATCTTATTTTTGCTGTCGAATTTCAATAAACGGCGCTTTAATGCAGTAAAGTGTTGTTTATCAGTAATTTAAAAACAACCATTGAACGCTGCATCGTTTAATGTACAAGTAATAAAAAACTATGTCAAAAGGACAAGTTACTGGAATCGAAGATTTCAATTGGGAAGGATTAGGTAAGCACGATGAAATTTACACAACCGAACAAAAAGCTGAATTAGAAGCAGCTTACGGAGATACTGTAAACTCAATTGCTGCGCACGAAGTAATCGAAGGTAAAATCGTTACTAAATCGAAAAGAGAAGTAGTTATAAACATCGGGTACAAATCTGAGGGTGTTATTTCAATTTCTGAATTTAGATACGATCCTGATTTGAAAGAAGGAGATTCTATTGAGGTTTACGTGGAAAATCCTGAAGATAAATCAGGACAATTAGTACTTTCACATCAGAAAGCTAGAGCGTTAACTGCATGGAATAAAGTTAATACTGCACTTGAAGAAGAGCACATTATTAAAGGTTTTGTTAAGTGTAGAACAAAAGGAGGATTAATTGTTGACGTTTTTGGAATCGAGGCATTCTTACCAGGTTCTCAAATTGATGTTAAACCAATTAGAGATTACGATATATACGTTGGTAAAACAATGGAATTTAAGGTTGTTAAAATCAATCACGAATTCAAAAATGTTGTTGTATCTCATAAAGCTCTTATTGAGGCAGAACTTGAATTACAGAAGAAAGAAATTATCGGTAAACTTGAAAAAGGTCAAGTATTGGAAGGAACAGTTAAGAATGTTACTTCCTATGGTGTATTTATCGACCTTGGAGGAGTTGACGGTTTAATTCATATCACGGATCTTTCTTGGGGAAGAATCAATCACCCAGAAGAAGTTGTTGCTCTAGACCAGAAATTAAATGTTGTAATTCTTGATTTTGATGATGATAAGAAGAGAATCGCATTAGGGTTGAAGCAATTAGAAGCTCATCCTTGGGATTCACTAGACGAAGGTGTAAAGGTTGGTGACAAAGTAAAAGGTAAAGTAGTTGTTTTAGCTGACTACGGTGCATTTATTGAAATCGCTCCTGGTGTTGAAGGACTTATCCACGTTTCTGAAATGTCATGGTCACAGCACTTAAGATCTGCACAAGATTTCTTATCTGTTGGTGATGAGGTTGATGCTGAAGTTTTAACCTTAGATAGAGAAGAAAGAAAAATGTCACTTGGAATTAAGCAGTTGGTTGAAGATCCTTGGGCTGAAGTTGCTAAAAAATACGCTGTAGATACTAAGCACAAAGCAACGGTTAGAAACTTTACAAACTTCGGAATATTTGTAGAATTAGAAGAAGGAATTGATGGGTTAATCCATATCTCTGATCTTTCTTGGAACAAGAAAATCAAGCATCCTTCTGAATTTGCTACATTAGAACAAGAAATTGAAGTAATTGTATTGGAAATCGATGCGGATAATAGAAAGCTAAGTTTAGGTCACAAGCAGTTAGAAGAAAATCCATGGGATGTATTCGAAACTGTGTTTACAGAAGGTTCTACGCATGAAGCAACTATTGTAGGAAAACAAGATAAAGGATTCCTAATCAATACGGTTGAATATGGCGTTGAAGCGTTTATTCCAAAAAATCACTCTCTAAAAGAAGATGGTTCAATAATTTCTGTAGAAGAGAAGTTGCCATTTATGATTATTGAGTTTAATAAGGAATCTAAGAAAATCATTGCATCTCATACCAAAACTTTCAAAGAGGAAGTAGAAGGAGAGAAAAAAGGTGGTGCTAAAGGGAAAACAAAGAGCGCAATTAAAAATATAAATGCGTCTCAAGAAAAGTCTACTTTAGGTGATCTTGATGCTTTGGCTAAATTAAAGTCTGAAATGGAAGAGGATTAATCCTTTGAAATTCACACATAATTAAAAGCCCTTGAGTTTTTCTCAAGGGCTTTTTTTGTGTATAAAAAATAAAATTATTCATTAAACCTTTTTTCTTGATTTGCATCCAATAAGCGTAATCATAAAAAATAGATAAAGATGAAACTTATTTTTAAAACAGTTGGGTTGGCTTTTTTAGCCCTTGCATTTACATCATGTGAAAAAGAAAAAGAGGAAAATTTAGATGCATTTGACGATGCAGTAAATACGGAACTTGAGCAAAGAGATTTTGAAGAGGAAGATGATTTAGGAAATCAAGAGTGTGCATCAATTGATTATTCAAGACATTTTCCGGAAGGGGTTATTGTTATTGATACTATGGAAACTTACCCAAAAACAATAGTCATTGATTATGGAGATGGCGTAGAAAATTGTCAGGGTAGAATAAAATCAGGACAAGTGCTTGTAGAATTAAGTCAAGAAATGAGTTCAGAAGGAGCCGTTAAAACAATCACATTTAATGAGTTTAAAGTCGGAGAAGCTTCAGTAGAAGGGTATAGAATAGTTACCAATTTAGGAAGCAATGAAGAAGAACATGTTGAATTTTCAATAGAAGGAGAAATAAGTATTGAAAAAAATGGAATCGTAAGAACAAAAACCTTCGTTCGAAAAAGGTCATGGGTTGAGGGGTATGGAACTTGTGAAAGAGAAGATGATGTTTTTTTAATTTCTGGCACATCTACAGTTGCTTGTGGGTCCAGAAGTATTTTAAAAGTTGTTACAATACCCATTAAAATAGCTCCTGCTGTATGTGATTTCCCTATCGAGGGTGAAGTTTCTATTGAGAAGAGTAACGGTAAAAGCGGTGTTTTAAATTTCGGATCGGGAGATTGTGATTCTGAGGCAACACTAACATTACACGATGGTGAAGTAAAAACAGTAGACTTAGAAAAAAGGCGATGTAGAAGATAAAGCAGAACTGAATACAACAAAAAGGAGGTGACTTGCCTCTTTTTTGTTGTTACAGTTAAATTGACATAACCTCCTTAAAACGAGAAGTTTGCCGTCTTGAAATCTCAAGTTTTTCTCCTGTTATTAAGGTGACTCTTAACCCTCCATTAAACCACGCTTCTACTTTTTCAACCCAAGAGAGATTGATAATATATTTTCGTGAAATCCTAAAAAACTCTTTGTCGTTCAATCGTTTTTCTAAATTGTTTAATGATTTCAAAATCATGGGTTTGCTATCGTCAAAATATAGTCGAACATAATTTCCTTCCGATTCAAACATTCTCACCTTGTCTAATTTTACAAACCAGCATTTTTCTCCATCTTTTATAAATATTTGAGATTCATGACTTAGCTCTTTATTCGTATGAATGTCTTGTTCTTGATTTTTTGAATTCACCTTTTCAATCGCCTTCTCCAGGCGACTCAACTCAATCGGTTTTAAAACATAATCAAGAGCATTTACCTCAAAGGCTTTGAGCGCATATTCATCATAAGCAGTAACAAAAATGATATTAGGCACAATATGAAGGTGTTCCAACACTTCAAAACCCGTCATCCCAGGCATTTGAACATCTAGAAACACCAAGTCTGGCTTGTGCTCCTCAATAAGTTTTATAGCTTCCTCACCATTTGATGCCTCGGAAACTATTTCAATTTCAGGAAATTTATCTAGTAATCTAGTTAGCTCAGCTCTCGCTAATCGTTCGTCATCTACAAGTAAAGCTCTCATTTTTTTGGTATTTTTAGTATTGTAATTACTTCGTTTTTATTCAAATTTCTTATTTCAAAAGTAGATTGGTCCCCAAACAAAAATTGAAGCCTTTGTATGCTATTTTCTATTCCAAAACCACTTGCTTGTTCGTTCTTAAGTCCATTTGGTTCGTATTGACCACTATTAATAATTTCCATTATTAAAAAAGCACGATCTGATTTTGAATTAATAATTAATTTACCTCCCTTAATTAAACGGCTTATTCCGTGTTTAATAGCATTTTCTACTAAAGTTTGAATTAACATAGGGGGTACCTGATAATGCAAACAAGAAGAGGATGTGTTAATTTCATAAATCAACCTTTCTTCCAAACGTATTTTTTCAAGGTTTAAATAGTCCTCTACCAATTTTAACTCTTCTTCGAGAGAGATGAGTTTTTTCTTTTCAAGAGTTAATGTGTATCTTAAAATATTGCTCAATTGAGTTATACCCTCCTTTGCCTTTTGGGCATCTTCTTCAATCAATGAACGGATACCGTTCATGCTATTAAAAATAAAGTGAGGGTTGAGCTGTGATTTAAATTTATTAAGCTGAATTTCTTTTAGTTTGCTTTGTTGTGTTAGATTTTTAATCTCTTCTTTTTTAAAATTCCTGAAAAAATAAACCGTAAAATAAATTATTCCCCAAAGGAAATATATTGTTCCAAATGTAGCAGCTTGGGTAATGAAATCAGCTTTTGTGAATTTTTTAATCAATTCATCACTACAGATAGAACTAATAAGGTAAAGAAGCGAAATGTGTGAAGTCCCAACAAAAATGCTTAAAATAGCAAGTTTGTGAAATATTTTTATAATCCTTTCTTTTCTCCAATTGTATAGGTTTATAATGAATCGAAGAAAATGAGAACAAACAACTCCTAAGAGTATAATAAGTAAAGAATAATAAGTATCACCAGCAGTAATCTTTCCATTTGAAAGATAATTAAAAACAAGATTTCCAGCTGTAAAAGCTCCCCAACCAATAATTTGGAAACCCCAATACATTTGCTTTTTCGTGTTTTGCATCATTGCAAATTAAAACAATAGTTTGAATCGATGCAAAATAGTATACACAAACGAGCTTTGGTTGTTATATTTGGTCGAATTACTTGAAGTATGAACTTTTTGGCCCACTCCATACTATCCCCAAACGATCCCCTTGTCATGTTGGGCAATCTATGCGGTGATTTTGTAAAAGGCAGTAAACTAGAAGGGTTAAATACTTCCGTAGCAGAAGGAGTAAGGTTACATCGCTCTATTGACTCATTTACCGATTCACATCAATTAATAAGGGAGGCTAAAGCAATAGTTCGTCCTGAGTTTAAATTATTTTCAGGTGTAGTAATTGACATGTTTTTTGATTATTACGTAGCTAAGAATCATAGTTTTCTAAAAAAGCATGTTGAATATGTTTATGATTCAGCTCATGCGTATTCAACAGACTTACCCGATTCATTTAATAATGTCCTTTTCTACATGCATAAATACAACTGGCTTGAAGCATATGCAAAAGTAGAAGGGTTGCGAAGAATTATGTCACAAATGCGAAAAAGAATAGGAGATAAGTCACCTCTGGATGAATCTGTTGATATTTTGATTCTCAAAGAGCCGGAATTCGATATTCTTTTCAAAACAATTTGGGAGGACGCCCAAAAAAAATTCATTTTTTGACTTAAAAGCGTTTTATGTATCTGTGGCAGTAGGGTTGCTTTCCTGTTTTTATGTAGTAGTCTTGATGATACTCCTCAGCAATCCAAAACGTTGTAGCTTTGGTTAGTTTAGTAGCAACATTAAGGCCTTTGTTTTTGAGTTGTTCAATTAAATCTTCAGCTATCTTTTTTTGTTCTTCATTAAAGTAAAAAATCTCTGATCTATATTGACTTCCAATATCAGGGCCTTGTCTGTCAACCTGAGTAGGGTCGTGAGTTTCAAAGTAAATTTTGGCCAATTCCTCATACGTTACAGAGTCGGGATTGAAAATAACTTGAACCGCTTCAGCATGGCCTGTAGTTCCTGTGCAAACCTCTTTATAGGTAGGGTTTTCAACATCACCTCCAATATAACCAGGTTTAGTATCAATAACACCACTCATTTGCTGTAAGAAATATTCAGTCCCCCAAAAGCAACCACTTGCAAAAACAGCCGTGTCGGTTTTCATAGTTTTATCCTCTTCAAACATCAAGCTTATTGAGTTTACACAATGCCGAGTATTCTTAGCTGTGAATTGTTCTCCTCTGAAAACATGGCCTAAATGCCCTCCACATTTGTTGCAAACAATTTCTGTCCTTCTTCCATCTGAATCAGGAACCTCTTTAACATTATTATCAATAGCATCATCAAAACTTGGCCAGCCACAACCACTATTGAACTTATCTGTTGATTTGTATAACGGTATATTACATCGTTTACAATTGTATACTCCTGTACCTTTAAAATTATTGTAAATACCGGTTCCAGGATACTCAGTACCTTTGTATATAATTACTTTTTCTTCTTCAGGAGTTAATTTTCTATAATCGCTTTTATCCACGTCTGTAGTATTTTTTGGAAATGATTTTATATTCTCAGTGGGTTGCCCTTGACAAGATGTCAAAGTAAAAAAGAATCCCAACAATATTATTCTTTTTATTAACTTCATAGGCATCACCTTGGTTAAATTTACAAGAGGTATGCATACAATGCTTAAATTTTCCATAAAAAAAATTTATGTCCAATATTACCCAACAAAAAATAAAAAAAGAGTTAAAGCACAGTGCTCACAATTACCATCCTTTACCGGTTGTTTTGTCAAAAGGTTTGGGGGTTTTCGTTTGGGATGTGGATGGAAAACAATATTTTGACTTTTTGTCGGCCTATTCAGCTGTAAATCAAGGTCATTGTCATCCAAAAATAGTGGAGGCACTAACCCATCAAGCGTCTACTTTAGGATTGACTTCACGTGCTTTTCATAGCGATTCGTTTGTTGAGTTCTCCAGCTTTGTAACTGATTATTTTGGCTTCGATAAAGTTCTACCCATGAATACGGGTGCCGAAGCTGTTGAAACAGCAATGAAAATTGCTAGAAAATGGGGCTATGAGAAAAAAGAAATCCCACATAATCAAGCCAAAATAATTGTGTGTGGAGATAATTTTCACGGTAGAACGATTACAATTATATCCGCTTCTAACGACCCTGACTCTAGGGGTAATTTTGGCCCATACACACCTGGTATAGAGTCTATTAAGTTTAATGATGTAAATGCTCTTAAACTAGCAGTTAAAGACCCTAATGTCGCAGCATTTATGGTAGAGCCGATTCAAGGAGAAGCCGGTGTTTTTGTTCCGGATGAAGGCTATTTGTTTCAGGCAAAACAAATTTGCGATGATTCCAATGTCCTTTTTATTGCGGATGAAGTTCAAACGGGAATTGGCAGAACAGGAAGACTTTTAGCCTGTGATCATGAAAATGTTAAGCCAGATGTACTGATATTAGGAAAAGCGATTTCTGGAGGTGTTTATCCTGTTTCCTGTGTGTTGGCAAACAATTCGATTATGGAGGTAATAACTCCAGGTACACACGGTTCAACATATGGAGGAAACCCAATAGCATGCGCAGTTGCGACTGCTGCGTTAGATGTAGTAAAAAATGAAAAACTTTCCGAGAAGGCACAAGAGCTGGGAGAGTTCTTTAGGTCCCAGCTTAAAAAAATTGATTCGGATATGATTTCTGAAGTTCGAGGCAAAGGACTTTTGAACGCTGTTGTAATTCAACCGAAAAACGGAAAAGAGGCTTGGGATGTTTGTTTGAAAATGGCTGAGAATGGTCTATTGGCTAAACCTACCCACGGAGACATTATTCGTTTTGCACCGCCATTAGTGATTACAAAAACTCAAATGGAAGAGTGCCTCGAAATTATTAAGAAATCAATACTGTATTTCAGTTAGGAATTATTCTTCTTTTAGTACTTTAACTTCAGATACTACAACCGTTTGACCCATCATGCAGGTAGTCATAGCCCTTGATTTCCTGTATTTGAAGGCAATTTTCACACCATCTTCTTTGAATTTGCTCTCTAAATTCACAGGCTCCAAAATTGTAGAGTCATTAACTTGAATTATAAATGTACATCCACTTGTTTTTTTCTTATCCATCAACCTGCCAATCGTATACCCCAGTTTTTCCATGTTTTTGTAAACGGAATTTTTAGTGGCATCCTTTGATTTTTCAACAGTTATAGTTTCTTTTTCATTTTTCAGATCCTTTTTTTTCTTTGAGCCAAATACAAGCCTACAACAAGAAAAACAAGAAAAAAATGGAGTGTAAAAATCTTCTTCATACCGCAATTTAAATAAAACTCATGCAAATGTGATTCCAATTTGTAATTTTGCATCAAAATTATTTTTTATGTCAGCATCTAGAGTAAAAGCATTTGTAGAATTGGGAAGTCAAATTCAGGAAGCCTTAAGTAGAGAAGAAGGCAAGTATGAAGGGTTGACCAAGCAGCAAATTAATTTATTGCTTCAAGTGAAAAAGTCAGGTATTGAAAACGGTTGGTTTACCAAAGATATGGTTCAAAGTGCTTTTTATGGAATTATAAAGATGCTGAATGAAAATCAATTGCGGCAATGGTTAGAACCCTATGTTAAAAGCATAGATGTTGAAAATAAATCTAAAGATGTTGGAGTCATTATGGCTGGGAATATTCCAGCAGTTGGGTTTCATGATTTTTTATGTGTTTTACTATCTGGACACAAAGCTGTTGTGAAAACAAGTTCAGATGATGCCTTATTGATACCTTCAATTGCAGAACTTTTAATTTCTATTGACGCATCATTTTCAGATAGAATACATATTTTGAAAACTCCTCTTAGTAAATATGATGCTGTAATTGCTACAGGAAGCAACAATTCAGCGCGATATTTTGAACAATATTTTGGGAAATATCCAAACATAATAAGAAAGTCCAGGACTTCAGTTGCCATTCTCACAGGAGAAGAAACCGAACAAGAAATTGAAGGTTTGGCAAAGGACTTATTTACTTACTATGGTTTAGGATGCAGAAATGTTTCTAAATTACTTGTAACAGGAAATTTTAATCCTCAAGAATTAATAGGCGCCCTCATAAAGGAATGTGAGTTTTTAAAAAATAACGGTAAATACCAAAATAACATTGATTACAACAAATCAATATACATCATCAATAAGGTTCCATTTTTAGATGGCGGAACGTTTTTATTAAAAGAAGATAAAGGGTTGCATTCTCCAATTAGCGTTACATTTTATGAAACGTTTGATTCACTGAAAGCTATTGAAAGCTATATTGAAGAAAACAAAAGTCAAATTCAATGTGTGGTATCCTCAAAAGTAAAAGGATCTGTGTCTTTTGGTGATGCGCAATCTCCAAAAGTCTGGGATTATGCAGATAAAGTAGATACGATGAAATTTCTTCTAGAACTCTAAACGAATACCCTATCTTTATCCATATGTCGGGTAGTAATTTTATTGATTATGTAAAAATAAACTGTAAATCAGGAAATGGAGGACCTGGTTCCAGTCATCTATATCGAGACAAGCTTACCTCGATGGGGGGACCGGACGGTGGAGATGGCGGTCGCGGTGGCCACATTATTCTTAGAGGGAATTCTCAGTACTGGACCTTATTGCATTTAAAATATCGAAAACATATAAAGGCATCACATGGAGCGTCTGGAAGTGGGAGTACAAGTACAGGAGCTGAAGGTGAAGATGAGTATTTAGATGTGCCAATCGGGACTATTGCTAAGGATTTTGAAACAGGAGTTCAATACGGAGAAATTTTAGAAGAAGGACAAGAAGTCGTTTTGCTGAAAGGCGGAAAGGGTGGATTGGGAAATGCTCATTTTAAAAATTCGGTACGTCAAACTCCACGCTATGCACAAAAGGGTATTGCAGGAGTTGAAGCTTGGATAGTTTTAGAGCTTAAAGTACTCGCTGATGTAGGGCTTGTTGGTTTTCCAAATGCTGGTAAATCAACTTTACTTTCAGTAATGAGTGCTGCAAAACCAGAAATCGCAAATTATCCTTTTACCACATTAGTACCCAATTTGGGAATTGTTGGACATCGTGAATCAAAATCTTTTGTAATGGCTGATATTCCAGGAATAATTGAAGGAGCTTCTGAGGGAAAAGGCTTGGGGTTACGTTTTTTAAGACATATTGAACGGAATTCTATTTTGCTGTTTTTGGTCCCCGCCGATGCAGACGATATTTCAAAGGAATATGAAATATTAGTCAATGAATTGAAAAAATACAACCCTGAATTATTGGATAAAAATAGACTACTAGCCATCTCAAAAAGTGATTTGTTAGATGATGAATTAAAGGAGGAAATTAAGTTGGATTTGCCAAATGGAGTTGACGCTCTATTTATTTCATCCATAAACCAGCAAGGATTACAAATCTTAAAAGATAAACTTTGGGATGAAATTAATTTTGACCCATTTTAAAACGTATAAAATTGTTTGATTGGATATTAAATATTGATCATGAATTGTTTACGTTTTTAAATAGCATTCACACCAAGTGGATGGATTCAATTCAATATTGGATAAGCGATAAATATATTTGGATTCCATTTTATATTCTTTTGCTTGTAGGTGTAGTATATCACTACAAAAAAAAATCACTAATCATTATTTTTATGGTGGCTGGTATGATTACTGTCTCGGATCAATCTTCACAGCTGTTTAAATATGGAGTTGGTCGATATCGTCCATGCAGACCTGAGTCTAATCATCAACCAAAACCCCATATTGTTCATGAACATTGTGGAGGCAAATACAGTTTTTACAGTGCCCATGCCTCAAACTCATTTGCAATTGCTTTGTTTTTGGGGTATGTATTGATTCCTGTTGTAAGACACGCAAAAAAATATTTACTAGTTTGGGCAGCTATAGTTGCCTACAGCCGAATATACTTAGGTGTGCATTATCCTTCTGATATTTTTGTTGGTGCTTTATTTGGGGTGATCTATGGTTGGTTGTTTTGGAAAGCATATAGTTATTTAGATAGTAAATTAATCTCTAAGAAACCAGGTGTCTAACTCTGAGTAGAGAGAGGTTGTAACTTTAAAAAAAGCTATTTGTTTGTATGTTAACTACTTCTTCATGATAAATGTGAATAATTTACCAACTCATAAACATTGATTCTTCTTAGTATTTATTAAATTTGCTTGAATTTTAATTTTTAGACATGTCGCAAGCAACTAAAATAATGGAAATTCAAGAAGGGTTAACCTATGATGATGTGCTTTTAGTGC
>JBJKXR010000002.1:0-20226 GCA_045561495.1 Flavobacteriales bacterium
CAATCGTTCCTTGTGTTTGAAAATTACAATCTTTAGTATCTATATCGGTTGCTGTGTTATTATCTGGAAAGGTATCGTTATCCGCTGTAATGGTTACGGTGTTCTCCAAATCACCCACAAAGTCTAAGGGTACAGATATATTTACCGTATACACCACGCTGTCATTTACAGGGATATCAACGGTATCAACTAAAGCTCCGTTTTGAACTCCTGAGATTATTGAGGTGGTACCGCCATAGGCAGTAGCAGTCCACGTTATATCTCCAGCGGAAATCCCTGTAGGAACTGGATCTCCCACTACTCCTTTTTTTACTGGGCTGGGACCTGAATTTTTAACAACAATTGAATATATTGTTGTGGAACCAGAGTAATATTTATCAGTACCATCAGTTTTGGTAACTTCTGCATCTGTATTACAGGAAGCAACTTCTAAATTCATTTGACTACTATCCTGACATCCCTCTGAGTTAGTAACTGTAACTTTATATGTTCCGGAGGTGTTAACAAGAATAGTTGATGAAGTTTCTAAATTGCTCCAAGAAACAGTATTTGTTGAGTTTTTTGAATCAATCAATAAAGATTCCCCAAGACAGATTGAGGTATCTCTCAAATTTACTTCAGGTACAGGAAGTTCGATTGAAGGAACAACAGTATCTACAAAACAATCTCGTGTGATATCTGAATAGATTCTCACATTTGTTTCTCTATCTGTTTTAATGAAGATATTTTGGGCTTGTTCGCCTGTTTCCCATGAAACACTGTCAAAACCGGTTCCCACGATGTTCCATTCAACACTGTCGCCTGCACAAAAGAAAGTATCACCTTCCAGTTCAAATTTATTCAAGCCTACTGCCAAAATACTATCAGAAGTATCTTTACAACTAGCTAATGTATATTCAAAGGTGTAATAACCTGTCTCTGTTGCAAATAGACTATCGTTTGTTTCACCAGGAAGCTCAACCCCATTTCTGAACCATTGATACGACTCGTACCTGCCAGATGGTTCAAATATATATCCGGGAAGACAGCTGGCTTCATCAGATATTTGATTGTCTACAAAGCCGGAAAAGAAACCTCCGTATCCAGCAGCACTATTCTGCCCAACAATACTTACCAATGCTATTGTATTTGAATAAACAGCTACGTTTCCTGTTAAACCGGTAATTTTATATTGTTCGTAATTAGAGGCAGGTACGGGTGTTGCGTTTCCGATATTTTGATTTACACCGTCAGCGGTTACTGTTAATGTGGCTCCTTGTGTTGTTACAATACTTATTGCCCCTCCGTAGGTTTTGGCTCCAATTTTTTCTACAAATGGAATATTATCAACAAAGTTAGTTGTTCTGCATGATATTGGGGGTAGGAAATTCATTCCCTGAGTTTTATAATTGTAATCATTTGATCCCATCATAAATTGATAAGCATAAGCAGGTACACTGGTTTCAACATACATTGCGCCCTGTGCGGAATACTTATTAGAGGGTATTAAATAATATTCACCTGCATTAATTGTTGTCACTACAACACCGTTAACTTTTATTTCTGTATTGTCTTCATGTCCAACAATCATCACTCTTTCATGTTGGGGTGTTGTTCTTGTTAGCGCTCCCCGAACAACTGCATATTCTGTACCGATTCGATTTGCAGGGACAATTTGATCAAGACCAATATCTACAACATTAGCGTTGGCTAGATTACCGCCCCATGAACCTGTATTTACAGCGATATTTTTATTCGATGTAATTAAGCCGCCTATCATTCCTTTATTTCTATTTAGAGGGGAGTCTGTGTTTTTGATTGCAAAAACATAAGTTTCTCCTTTGTTAAGAGTGATGTTAATTACATTTGCAGTTGAGGGAGCTCCAGCGCCTCTTAAAACAGGTTGTCTTGAGGTTAAATCAATACTTATTTGTGTATTGTCTTTTGTTGCATAAATTCCTACTGTGGAAGATTTTGTTGCAAGAGAGTTTTGACCGTCATTAAAATTTTGAGGGCTTGGAAAATGACCGATACGAAAAGATTTTCCTAAAGCTGCTCTTCCTTTTGCTGTCATTGAAGTCGCGTTGGGTCGAGCTCCACCTCCTGCATTTGCTCTTACATTACAATATACCTTCTCGTCCGCAATAACATGAATTCCTCTATCCGTTAAAACTTTATTTAAATCAGCGTCATTTACGAGAAAGTCAGTGTTAAGCCCTGCCATTGCGTAACTGATGGGGTTTGCATTACTAACCACACCATTTTTTAGTACGTTACCGGCACCATCTTGTATGGAATAATTAACGGGTGTTGTGGTTGGTGTTGAAATGTAAACGACTTGGTCATTAGGGTACAACCAACCATGTGTCGAGGGATAAACGGGTGGTACATGATGTTCATAATCCAATTGGCCAATAGCAACTGATGAGATTAAAAAGAAGAATAATACATGCAACTTTCTTATCATTGTTAGAAGTGCAAAGGTTTATAAGGTTGTTTTAGTTTCGGACTAAAAATACAAATTTTAAAGTAATTGTTGGAAGGAGTTGTTTCTATGTGTTTGGTTATGAATTACTTTACCTAAGTACAGTGGTGTTTAATCATTGTTTTTGATTGAAAAAAGTAGTTATTTTGTTTAACAATCGTTAAATTTACTTAAACAATGTTTTATGGGTTTATTTTCATTTTTTAAGAAGAAATCAGAAAAAGAAAAGCTACAAGAGAAATACAAAGCTTTATTAAAGGAATCTTACGATTTATCAAAAATTGACAGAGCAAAATCTGATGCCAAAAGATATGAAGCTGAAGAGCTTGCAAAGAAAATAGATAAGTTGCCTTAACAAAATTTTGCAATCATAATGGATGCTTTTTATTCTAAAGAAGATTTAGATTCCTTTGATAAAAGGTTTAAAGCTAATTTTATCAACACGATAAGTGGGTATAAGTCAGGTAGTTTAATTGGAACAATCGGCTCTGATGGAGTAACCAACCTAGCGGTATTTTCGTCTGTTGTGCATGTTGGTTCCTATCCTGCTTTGCTAGGTTTTGTTATGCGGCCTTTAACTGTGCCTAGGCATACGTATTCTAATATAAAGAGCAACAAAACATTTACCATCAATCAAATACATACAAACATTACCGGTAAAGCTCATTTTACTTCGGTAAAATTTGATGATAATGAATCCGAATTTAAAGCATTGAAATTAACAGAAGAGTTCATAGACGATTTTTCTGCTCCATTTGTTAAAGAATCTCATATAAAAATAGGTTTGCGTTTTGAAGAGGAACACGAGTTAAACAATGGTTGTCTGTTTATTGTGGGTAGTATTGAGTTTGCTTATGTAAAACCTTCCGCCGTTAAAAAAGATGGGTCAATTAATTTACAGTCAATTGATACCGTTGCTATTTCGGGATTGAACAAATACTATACTGGTGAATTTCATGAAGAATACCCCTATGCTAAAAAGGAGGATATTGAAACGTATCTTTCAAAAAAGTCGAAGGATCGTTCTGACAATGTCGTTTTCAATGAGGAAACCAATCAATACGATGCTGCATTGAAAAAATACAGTACGGATTTGGGAGCTCCAATGATTGAATATGAAGACGTTAATCACTGGAAAAACATAGGGAAAACAAAAGTCAATAAGAATCTGGAGGCTCGATATAAAGCCATTAAAAAAACCTACCAAGAAACCTTGGAACTGTATGAGTTAAATCAAAAAATTTACAACTCTAAATTTAATTTTGAACCCATAGTTGGAGTATGTTACCACCTCTACAAAAAGGAAAATGGTGAATTTTTTCTCTCTTCTATCGCTCCAGATGAGTGGGATAAAGATTATCAGGGTTCTTTTGAGTTAAATGTGGAACGAATTTTTGAAAAGGTAGATTTCCCGAAAGAAAATGGTGGTTTTAAAATAAATTTACCGCAGTAGAAAACACATACTTTTCTTTTACCAACGGGCTTTTTAAATAAAGAGATTAGCTTTCGTATTAATTCTAAAGTGGATGAAACGCTTATTTGATTAGCAATTTTCAATTTTACTATCTTTATTGCTTTCTAAATGTCCTTTTTGGTTATGAACAATAAGGTTTGGTATCCATATTCGCAAATGCAACTCAAAGAATCGCGCTATACGGTTGTTCATGCAGAAAACGAATACATAACACTCGATAATGGTCAACAGTTAATTGACGGAGTCTCTTCTTGGTGGGCAGCCATTCATGGCTACAACCATCCTGAGTTGAATGAAGCTTTATCGGAGCAGGCAAATAAATTTGCGCACATTATGCTAGGGGGTCTAACGCACAAACCAGCTGAGGATTTTGCAGAAAAATTGGTGCAAATTACACCAAAAGGATTGAATCATGTTTTCTTCTCGGACAGTGGTTCCGTGGCCGTTGAGGTTGGACTAAAAATGGCGATTCAATATTGGTCGAACAAAGGTAAAAAGGCAAAATGTAAGTTTGTCTCGCTAAAAAAAGCCTACCATGGTGACACCTTTAAAGCAATGGAGGTAGGGGACGATTCAGATTATCAAAATTCATACAATCACATTTTAAATAAAGGGTTTTATACCTCCATTCCAAAAGGTGGTTTTAACTGCACAAAAGAGGAGTTGCAAGAAGCCTTATTAGAATTGGAATCCATCTTAAAAGCTCACGCCAATGAAATAGCCGGTTTTATTGTTGAGCCAATTATGCAGGGTGCAGGAGGTTTTCAAATTTACTCACCCGAATATTTAACTGAGGCAAAAAAAATGTGCTCAGATTTTAATGTTTTATTTATAGCGGACGAAGTAGCAACTGGTTTTGGTCGGACAGGAAAATTATTTGCCTGTGAGCATGCGGGAATAACTCCCGATATTTTGATTCTAGGCAAAGCATTAACGGCAGGATACATCGGACATGCTGCAACCTTGTCGACAGACGTCGTTTATGATGCTTTTTTAGGTTCAACTTATGAAGAGGCGTTTATGCATGGTCCTACGTTTATGGGAAATCCACTTGCTTGTGCTGTAGGGTTAAAAAGTTATGAGATTTTTGAAAGAGAGGATTATTTAAACAAAATAAAGCATATTGAAACCCAGTTTAAAGTAGCTTTTTCCGATTATCAGCATGAAGAGATTTATGAAATAAGAATTTGTGGATGCATGCTTGTCATTGAAACTGTAGATGAGCAATGTGTAAATAGTTTTAAGGCTTATGCTATTGAAAAAGGATTGTGGCTAAGGCCCTTTGGGAAATATATTTATGCGACGCCACCATATATAATATCAAAAGAAGGGCTTGAATTAATCATATCTGGATTACTCGAATGGTTTGAGAAACAGTAGTGATAAAAAAACCGAAGTGATTTTCACTTCGGTTTAGAAAATTTAGGTTAATTCTTTTTTATTTCTTCACCAGCTTATCATGGTACAGAGCTCCATCTAAATCAATAAGTTGAACAGTATAAATTCCTGTTTTTAAATCCCCTATGTTGATTTGGTTTGTTTCGTTTAGTGAAACTTGTTTTACCAACTCACCTCTTATTCCAAATATGTTAACAGTTCCCTTTCGCTCATTATCAAAAGTTAGTATTTGGGATGCCGGATTTGGATAAAAGAAAGTTCTGTTGAAAACGGTGAGAGAGTTATCCGATGATGTGATTCTAAAATCCACACGGTCAAGATGAACCCATCCTTTGGACATATGAAACCTAAGTTTGTGCACCCCTTCAGTAAGTTTAACGTTAAATTCTTTATTCTCCCAAACATTCCATGCTGTTGAACTATTAATTGTGTTAATACTGTTTATCCCACCGTCTACTTTTAGGATACATTTGTGTGTTCCTGACGAGGTTCTATATCTAAAATCAGCAACATAATCACCAGACTCAGCTATATTTGCTTCTACTTCTGCCCATTGATTTTCCCAAATCCATGCATATTTACCTCCTCCATCTTGTTCACTTATATTACCTACTCCACACCCTTTAAAGTCAACGTATTTTTCTAGTTCCAAATAACCTGGGATTTGAGTAATTGCAGGTTTTAAAATAACCCCATGGTTTCTGCTTAATTTTTCATCAGAGTTAACAAATTCTGTGCTGTCCACTGTTACTTTGAGTTTGAAATTTGTAGAGGTATAAGGAGATGAAGCATTACCTTTAAATACTACATGGGCAATAGTATCATTGATTCTTTGAATAGAATCAATTTCAACGCCTTCAGGTAGGTTGGCAATTGTCCAGTTTGAAGAGTCTAGACTATCCGTATAATTGTCGTTAAATAATTCGACTTCAATAATTTTACCGTCTTCTTCGCTTTCATATATTTCACTAATGTTGTTTATTTCAATATAGGAAGCATCTGTGAATACTTTACTGTAGGTATCAACAAATCCGTAAGATGGTCCACATGTTTTATCTGAATTTATGGACCATGTCATCATCCCCCTTAAATCAGGGTATCCCCCATCTTGAACTAATTCATAGGATCCCGGCTGAGGACCTTCTCCGATTAAGTAACGCATCGCGGCTTCCATTTCCTTATGAGGAACTGCATCAGAACTATGACAACCTGGCAAGCCAACCCCTACTTTAGAAGCAGGAAGGCCACTGTACGTCCCCAGGTTATTTTTGCATTCAAACCCTTGAATTACAGCGTCTGTCATAGCTAAAATCCAATCAGCGCTTCCTTGGTTATAAATCAATCCATCAAGCCCAAATTGGCTTCCACTGTTGTACAATTGGACATTCAGCATGTCAATACTGTCTCTCAGTGCTTCAATGATTGGTAGATAAGCCCCTCTTTTAGAACTTGAAGTCGAAAGTCCTCCTTGAACATAAAGTGTCTCAGGAGCCATGGTTAGTAAAAGTTTTACACCGTGTTTTTCGTAATGGTTTTTCATAATTAAACCAATTGCCTCAATTAAATATTGTTGACGAACATCACCAGGATTTTGAACATGAATATCGGTAAATCCAAGTGAAGCACCCTCAAGATCAATATCTAAACCGTCAAATCCCCATTCATCAATCATTTCATTTACAGAGGAAACAAAAACATCTCTTTCTGCCGCTGAGTCTAACATAACCACAGCATTTTGACCGCCAATACTGATTAGGACTTTTTTTCCTTCAGCTTGAAGCGCTTGCATTTCAGTTCGAAATTCTTCTTCAGAGTATGCGGGATCGAATCCTAAATCATAATCCTTTCCATTTTGTTCCTCTGCAAATGAAATTTGAATAACATTGTATCTTGAGTCTATGTTTTTTAGTTTGACAAACCGATTTCCCTGCCAATTTTCCCAATAACCAACCATTGCGGGATCGGGAATTTGACCAAAAATAGGAGCTGAAAGTATAAGGCCAAATAAGAGTAAAATAGATTTTTCAAATACGTTTTTCATCATCACAATATATTTTGTTCGTCTATAAATTTTTTAAAAAAAACTTGAATCAAGATACAAAAATACGAGTTTCTTACGAGATTTGCCTTTTTCGTTTTACAATTAATCTTCAAAAGAGGATGTAAACCTTTACTTAGAAATGATTAATTCCTTATGCATGGCTTTATTCATGATAACGATATAGTTTCCGCCATTTAGCTTCGAAATGTCCAGTTTAGTGATGTTGTTTTTATGCACAACCAATCTTCCCTGTACAGTATATATTTGAACTTCTTTGATCTTTTGGTTAAAGGTAATTGATGTGTTCGCAGGATTGGGGAAAAAGTTTAATTTTTCCAAAAGAACAGAATTGTTTTCAGCGCTTGTAATTATATTATCTACTTGCAGATATCCTGAGTTGGCCTCCGATTCTGGTGTTAAAATATGATTGCCACTCTGTATGTAGCTTCCCTCACCAATATAAAGCCCTATAAGTGAGTCTTGACCATCAATACTCTGGTATTTTCTTACAATTCCAAACCTTCCAGTAAATTCTATTTCTTCTGTGTTTGAAGCGTATGTTTGGTCGTTATCGTCATGATTAATCACAAAATCTATTATTTTAACTCCATTAACCGATGATGTGATTTTTGCTCCTACGATTACAGAATCCGTCATCAAATGTTCTATGGATTGAATAGTTGAGTTTGATTTTGAAGGCTCAAAAGCAAGTATAAATGGACGGTTCCAGGCTTCTCCATATTGACGAATAACAAGAACTTGTGCTGAGTCATTTTTTGCAGGGTCAGATTGCTCCGCCTTATAGTCACTTTCCGTTTCTAGAATAGGAGGGGCCGTACAGGCCGTGTAGTCTCTATTTACGCCTGATGGAATTTTAAAGTGCATTGAGGCTCCAATCTTATCAACATCAAATTTTCCTGTAATTGATTGACTAGTTTGATTGGTTGCGTTCAGATTTTTAAAATATTGCCACCCGGGAAAGTCAATAAAGGCAGAGCTGGTTGATGTATAACTCCATACTTTATTTAAATCTGAGGAATATTTGGTTTGATCGGTTGAACCAATACCATTTGTAATTGTACTCCCCCCAGATGTTAAAGAGAGTTGTTCTCCATAATTGTGATAAATGTAATCGTGGAAGTTATTCACTCCATTGGATTTTGAGCGAAAGATGTCTAAATAATAACCGGTTGTCTCACTGGTTCTGATAATGGATAGCGTTCTTTGTTGTAATGCATCGTTTACGTTGTCATCCAATTCAACGGTGACAAATGAAAAGTTGTCAGATACAGGGTAAAAAGGTCCATCTGAATTGGTTTGGTCCATGTTTATATTGGGTTCAACACCTATAATTTCACTTTTATCTTGGTAGAGAATATTATCCCATTTCCATGACCCCGGATGTGTTCCTTTAGAGTCGCCATTGATAATTACTGTATTGTGTCCTGCATAAATACGGTGATAGTTTCTATAAACATCAGAACTTCGTGCTGATGAAGCTTTTGGGTCACCACTACCAGCGCCCATTACCATTCCGCTTCCATACAACTCCATTTCAATTCCGGTTAAGTGAGAGTGTACATAATGTGCACCACCTATAAACCCCATCAATCCAAATTCTTCAGTATTTTCACAGTTGTAATTTCTTAACATTCCAATTCCAGCATGCGGGAATTTTGCACTAGAATGGTACTCTACGGTTTCTGAATTGTTTTCCAAATCAATATCAATTCCCCAGAACAGTTGAATAGGGTTATCCCACTCTAGTCCTTGGTTTTCTATAGTTGGTTCAAACGCTTGCTCATCATTGTATAGGGCTTGTATTCTTTGAATTGCAAGATTTTTATACACGTTCATACTCCTCCTATGTGCTATCGCCAAGACTTTAAGGTATAAATTTTCACAACTTATTTTTTTAACTCGTCTTGAATCGCCCATTCGAATGGCCGCTGTTTTGTTGGGATATTTCATGTTTTGGTATAAAAAAGCACCCTTTAATGCGCTTCTATGGCTGTTCACTAAATTTAGAGAGTCTCTATATCTGTCAACAACATTTAAAAGATGCAATACAACCTCATGAGTAACTTTACCATAGGTAAATGATTCTGGCCATAAATAATCATTTGTTTTTATGGTATTTAAAATGGTATGAAATCCATCTTGATTTGGAGTTCCATTCATGAAAGTATCAAAATAAACATCTCTTATGGAATCGTTCTCAATGCAAAGGATGTTAAATAATGCTCCGCTCGCCTCATATGCAGAATGATTTGAACCTGTTCCTCCGTGATCAAACACTTCGTCTGCCAATCTTCTAAAGGCCAATTCAGCGGTATCTAAATCAAACGATTTTCTAGTTCCGCTATGTACATCGTAAACTGTATTTCCCCCATTTTTTAGGAAGGGCTGGATGAAGTCGTAAATCATCCCGACTTTGGGGTATAAATCTCTACTTTCAATCCAGTGTCCTGTTTTTGAAAAGTATAAATTACCAGTTTGCTCGGCTATTTTGGGGGTGTAATAGGAAAGTATGTCGGCAGCAAATTGTGCGTAGTCTTCGTCTTCATCTAAAAAGTATAAAATTCCTGCTTCTACGGCAATATATAAAGCATCACTGTGGTCGTTTCTGGAGTTGTCATTTTTATTTAAATCGGGAAGTTGAGAAAGGTAATTTTGAGGGGATGTTTTGTGCGTAGAGACCAAATTATCGATAGTATTGTGTAAATCATTATATAGCTTACCCGACCATTTTAACGCTGTGTCGCTATTTATTTTATTCAACACATCGTTTCTTTCAGATGGAGATGTCCAAATGTGTGGGTGGGTTAAAGATTGTCCAAAGGAAAAAAAAACACTAAATATAAATATGTACACAAGGTTTTTCATAGGAAATAACTATAGCGGCAGCACTTTAGTATACTCCTATAGTGATGTTAATGGTTACTGTTTTGGGGCTTTAATTATAAAGTATAATACTTATGTACCTGATTTTCGCACCAATTGGACGTATCCGTTAAGTTTTTTTGGTTCTCCGTAAATAGTTTGATAATCAACTATCCAATAGTAGGTTCCTGAAGGACAAGGGCTTCCCGTATCTTGGTATATTCCTTCCCAATAAGGCAGTTTGTCTCTGGACATGTAAACGACTCTTCCCCATCTATTGTATACAATAAATTGAATGACATTAAAGTAGGTACTCAATGTTATTGGATCTTCAATTGGGATAAAGGTTTCGTTAGTTCCATCATCATCAGGAGTGAAAATATTAGGCAGAGTAAACGTCTTGTCTTCACATTCTCTATCTACAAACACAGAATCTTTCGCAGAGCATTCAAATTCATTTGTTTTTGTCGCTTTAACCCAGCCTGTATCAGCTATGCTTGTTGTTTCACCTGATTCACCAGTACTCCAGGTGATATCCATGTCTTCAGGATTAAGGACAGACGCACTAGTTGTTTCTGCGATTAAGTCGCATATAGCGGTGTCTTGTTGAGTCAAAGATAGGGATGGAATAGGGTTTTGCGTAACAATGATGGTGTCTCTTCCAAAACAACCTTCTGAGTCAATAGCAAGAACGGTTATTGTGCCTGACTCATCTATTGCAAATGTTGAGCTTGTGTCCGATGAGTTCCAAATCTCAGTAACAAAATCACCAGCATCCAGTAACACCGAATTACCTTCGCAAAATGAAGCGTCTTCCCCTAAGTCAATAAGCAATGTGTCTTCGTAAACAATTGTGGTGTCCGATAATTCACAGTTTTCAGCAGTTGTAACCTTGACCCAAAAAGTATCAAGAGTATTTGCTATAATTTCTCTATCCGATTCTCCCGTACTCCATGCATAGTCAGCACCTGTTTCATCAACTGTAAGTATTAACCCGCCATAGGTACATAGCAATGATGAATCACTTAAATCAACCAAAGGCAATGGATTTACAGTAAGTTCCAGACTGTCTCTACCAATACAGTTATTACTGTTAGTAACCGTAATAACGTATTTGTTGGTGGAATTTAAAACTGCAGAGTTTGAAGTACTGGTGTCATTTGTCCATGAGTAACTTTGAAACCCTTCTGTTGCTTCAACAACTACAGAATCACCTTCACAAATAGTAGTGTCGGGAACATTTAAATTAGGTAAGGGAGTTACAAAGGTGTCTATTTTTATGGTGTCTGTAGCAAAACAACCCGTTCCAAAAGTAACTTTAACGTAATATATACCTGCCGTGTCAGGAGTTATGATTTGTTCATCCTCATCTGTGTTCCAGTTGAATATTGCTCCCGTGTTTCCGGCGTCCAATTCATAGAGGTTTTCAACACAAACCGAAGTGTCTTTAGGACCAATATTGACAAGAGGGACTGGGATTACGGTAATTTTCACACTATCACTGTCCACGCAATTATATGTGTTGGAAACAATTACTCTATATGTTCCTGAAGTATCTGCGTCAATTGTTTGACTGCTTTGACCTGTGTTCCAAAACCATATTGCACCAGGATTACCAGCATCTATATTTACATTTCCTCCCTCGCAAAAAGTAGTGTCGTCTCTTAAGCTAACATCGGGTACGGTATCGATTGTAAGAACAACTGTATCCGAATTAATGCAGTTGTTGGTATCGGTATAAGTTAGGTGATAT
Source organism: Flavobacteriales bacterium (assembly GCA_045561495.1). Lineage (GTDB taxonomy): Bacteria > Bacteroidota > Bacteroidia > Flavobacteriales_C. The sequence continues at coordinate 12,014 of JBJKXR010000002.1, forward strand.
ATTCCAGCACTATCTGTTGTAATTGAACTTATTATTTCATCCGTGTTCCAAATGTAACTTCCTTCTAGTGGTCCTTCAAATGAGATAGAGTCTACGGCACAAATTGAAGTATCTTCTCCTAAATTTACGACGGGTAAAGAGTTCACTGTAACATTGACTGTGTCCTTTTGACTTGGACAACTTGAAGAAGTTGTAACATCAACAATGTAAATTCCAGTTGAGTCGATAAAAATGGTCTGTGTAGTGTCTCCGCTGTTCCAGTTCCATTCCAAAGCTTCCGGGTTTCCAGCATCTACCAATACTGAATCCCCAAGACAGAGGACGGTATCACTTCTCAAGTTAACATTTATGCTGTCGTCAACTATAAATAATATGCTATCAGTAGATTCACATCCTAACGGTGTGTTGTAAGCTGTTATTTCAGCAGTATAATTTCCGGGAGGGACCGATACTAATTCAGAAAGTGTAAATTCATCACCAACAGGTAAGGTAGTTTGTGCAACATCTGCAATTCCAACGGAATTGGCAGCATCATCCCAATCAATAGAGTAGTCAGTTGGGTTGCCACTTGTAATAGCATAGGGTAAAGAAATCACTGTTGTCCCTCTACAAACAGATACGGTATCAACATCAATAGTTTGAGCAGCTACTTTAACAATTATATTATCGATTCCTACATATGCAGAAGCTCCTCTTGGGGCTAATAAAAGTCTATCAAGGTCTCGAGTTGGAGTAAAAGTAAACGAGTATTCATTCCATTCCGTTCTGCTGGCAATTGTAGCTGATGTTCCTAAATAATCAACTTCAGGAATTGCGCTTATTGTTGTCCAATCCGTTTGAGTAGCATCATTCAAAACCGGATTGGCTCCATCTTCTATTCCAAAAAAGTCAACTTCTCCATAATTATTCCATTGAGGCTGGTCTCGAACTAGTATACTTATACCAATAAAACTAATCTCATATTCTTGATTGGCCAATAAACTTGTTGGTAATGTTCCAATAATCACTTCCTGTTGTGTACCTCCCGAATTGGGTGAGTGCAATCCAGCATAAGCAGTTCCTCCATCAACATCAGGCTCTGGAATATCATAACCAGGAAAGTTAATGTTATCACAACTCCCACCAACTGGGATATTATTTACAAAGAGACCAGCTGTATGCTTTGAATTTACCCAAGCTGAATTACCAGCATAAGCTGCTGCAAAATCATCATATTGTGTCGCTATAGATGGACAATTTACATAATCTTCAAAATCAGACATCATTATAAAACATTGAGACGGGTCTGGATCGTTGTCTATGTCTGTAGCAATATTGTTGGTACTATCACTATCTGGAGTTCCTGTTGGAGTAATAATGGTCACTGTATTAATTAAATCCCCATATTTTGTTCCTGAAACAGCTGCCGTAACGGTATAAACTATACTGTCTCCTACAGCCAAATCAACAGTGTCCAGAACCCCTCCAGAACCTGAAGTTCCAGAAGTATTCGCTGCTGTTCCATGTAAAACAGCAGTCCAAGAAAAATCATTAACTCCATTCGGAATAGGATCGGTTACAGCCGCGTTTTCTACATCGAGTGGTCCATTGTTTTTGGCAATTATAGTATAAACCGTATTTGCACCCCTTGTGTAAGAGGATAAACCGTCTGTTTTGGTCGCTTCCAAATCGGTTTCGCAACCTACAATTAAGTTCATGGTATCTGTTGTTGTACAACCACCTGGGGTGGTTACTATAACAGAGTATTCACCTGTTACTTTAGCTTGGATTGATTGAGAGGTTTCTCCATTGCTCCAATCCCAACTCAAAGCTCCTGGATTTCCTGCATCCAATTGAACTGAATCACCATCACAAATCAATGTGTCAGACACGGCAAAATCAACGGTTGTGGGATCAATGCTTGCATCAATATTGATAACTCCATTATTGTCGGCATACGAGCCATTATCATAAAAAGCTAAGTATAGCTCTCCCGAATTATCAGGTGTTATTGTGAGTGAATTAATGTCTCGAATAAAATCATCTGTACCTGAATTGTACGAGCCATTTCCATTTCGATCGATAAAGGCCATAAAGCCTAAAATTGGAGCATTTTCAGGAGCGGTTCCTGATAAACCCGTCCATCCATGAGGAGAATTGTCGTAAGTACCGGTGATCGTTCCTACATAAGAATTAGAGTTGTTATAACGGTTTCTTGCCATACTTATACTAAATCCTGTACCCGTATTATAAACAACTGTAGTAATTTCCTGGCCAGCCTCAGGACCATTTGTAGCGGTAAACGTTTTTGTACCACCAGCCGAATTGAAGTTGTAAGTAAAACCACTCACTACAGTTCCGATTCTAGTCCAATTTTGCGTTCTTGAATTTACTACCCCTGAAATTGCAAATGTACAATCTACAGTATCTGTATCCGTTGCAGTATTATTATTTGTAATGGTATCCCCAACAACATTAATTGAAACTAAATTTACAAGGTCTCCAGTTAGATCATCAGGAGTTGAAATAGTGACCAAATACACTATACTATCTCCTCCCGGGATGTCAACGGTATCTTGTAAAGAACCATTCATCGTTCCAGATGCGGTGGTTGTAGCACCTCCATAAGTAGTTGCAGTCCAGGTGACATCTCCAACTGAAATTCCAGTTGGGAGAGGGTCTGAGACTATCCCATCTGTGAAACTTGGCCCATTGTTTCGTGCAATAATTTCGTAAGTTCTTGCCCCTCCAGGGATATAATGCTGCTCGCCATCGTCTTTAGTGATTTCTGCATCGTAAGGGCAACCAATTTCTCCGTTAGCTACATTGTTTGTGCTGTCGCACTCTTCTAGTGAGGTTGTTGGATAACCAAAGGTTCCAGTACCATTATCATTTGGAGTAATGTATAAATCGATAGGCTGGTTAGGGGCGTTAAAAGCGTATTGGTAACAATTGGATGATAGTATTGTAACGTCTGAATTCCTAACGGTTCTGGTACCAATTAAAGTTCCTCCAGAGTTGGGGTCACCATTATAATAACTTATTGGATAGTCATAAATTAAGGCATTGGCGTCATCATTGCATATGGTTACATAAACTAACGTTGAATCATCAGTACAATTAGTTACCGTCGCTGAATCAAATGTGGTGACAAAATCTGGTAGGGCAGGATAAACAATATTTCCAGCAGTATCTGTAATATATGCTTGAGCAGCGTAAACGTCCAATCTTGGAATATCTGCTTTGTCTTGACGTTGAGCCGGAATGGTTAAGTCATCATTTATAAAAGTTGGAGCATAATGTAAACTATTCCAAACTTTTCTGGTTGGTAACCAAGGTGTCTGGTCACTTGTAAAAACCACGGTTCTTTGAGCGCCACCTAGGTTATTACAGCTACATATAATTTCTGCTTCGCCATCTGCGTCAACATCTGCAATTACAGGCATTTCAACTCGAGTTCCAGATCCGCAGGACAAAGATGTTTTTATTGCCCCTGTTATTCCATCAAATATTCTAAGCGTAGTTTCATCACGGTATACAACTTCCATATCTCCATCACCTTCAAAGTCGAAAGCTGTGGCCGATGTTCGCCTAGATCCGTCATCGGAAGGGCTCCTCCATTTTACACTGAAATCAGATTCAAAAATAGATAGAAAATTATGACTAACTATAGCTAGTTCGTTGGCGCCATCGCCATCAAAATCTGCAACAGTAGCCCTCCCAGCAGCATTATTGTCCAAAGGAAGAATATCAACAGGGCCGTCAATTATAGTTTGCGTTCTTGGATTCCAAATGTATACTTGCGAACCTGTTACTGCATTCCGGCTCACAACAATAACGTCCATTTCGCCATCACCATCCCAATCTGCCAAACTTGTTAATCCGTCCGTATAAGTTCCTGTAGGTGTTATTTGAGCTGCAACGGTAATACCATTTTGATTGTTCGTGGGATCGGACAAATCGACTGCGTAAACTGTATTTCCAGCAATTATTTCAACTCCATCACAATTGGGACAAAAAGCATCAGGCAAAATATCATAGGCTGCAGACATGTATTCATCTTGTCCAACGGCAGAATGATACCTACCTCTTGGCCATGTGTATCTTTGCGCTGTTGTAGGTGATGCAATGATGTCTCCATTTGAAGCGTTCATAACGTGATTACCAATGAACAATTCAGTTACACCATCTTGGTCAAAATCAACAAATTGAACAACGGCGTATTTTTGACCATCATATTCACTTCGATTATTTTGACCAAAACCTCTTCTGTACCTGAAGGTTAATGTTTGGTTGTCGTAATCGTAACAACTTATATATTGACGGGAGTTATTATTGTCAAATCCGGAAGTAGCATTACCAGTAACTATAAAAACCTCCGCGGTTCCGTCATTATCTACATCAGCAATTGCTACTCCTCCCGCAAAAATGTGATAGGTTTGTTGGTAAGCGATTGAAGTAATTGTGGCGCCAGTTTGACCATTTGCTACATAAATTCTTTCTGTGTTAACATTAACTGTAACTATTTCAGGGATTCCGTCGCCATCTAAATCTCCAACTGAAGGTGTAGCGTAACCATGCCCCACATTATTAGCTGTCCTGTACTGCTCTCGCATACTAAACAATGCTACATCAGGAGTGTCCGGACAATCGGGGATTACTCCATTGGTGTAATGCGATTCACAAACAGAGCTCTCGTTACATTCACCATCAAAACAATCAACATCTCCATCTCCATCATCATCAAATCCATTATCACATTGCTCAGTAGATAAAGAGAAAATGACATCTGTATCTGTTACCGAATTATTTGACATTTCAGGGTCGGAAACAATCGTTGATGCTGTAACAGAAGCAGTATTCTCTAAATCACCAGTAAATCCTAAGGGTACTGTAACTTTCACTATGTACACAACACTATCTCCAACACTTAAATCAATTACATCCTCAAGTGCTCCTGTTCCACTTGCGTTATCTGAAACCGCCGTTCCGAACGTTGTAGAAGTCCAGTTCATGATGGTAACTCCTGTTGGAAGAACATTTCTGACAGTATCTCTATAAGATCCCCAGGGACCATTATTTTTTACAGTAATCGTATACGTTTGAGTTGTTCCGGGAGTATATGAAGGACGATTATCATTTACCGTAATATTTACATCGGCTTCAGCTTTAATTTCACCACACGCACAACCATCAACCCAAGTTCCATTTCCCCAACCCGGATTTGTTCCAATTTGTTCGATGCTTCCATTAGTTAAATCAACCAAGTACATAGAATAAGTTTGGGACATCATGTACACTGCTCCATCAGTGCTTCGGAACATAGCAGCATACGTTAAATCTCCATCACCACCAATGTAGTTAACTGTTCCGTCGCTTGGATCAACCGAAACCAAACCATCATATGTAGCACCTGCACTAAAACCGTATAAAAGGCCATCATCTGGATTGTAAATTGCACCTCTAATATAAACTGGTTCAGATAAAGTTATTGATTCAGCCAATTGAGATCTGACATTAATTTTTCTCAGACTACTTGTAGCATCAGCATTATAAAAAGCATATAAGTTATTGCTGTTATCCATTGCACCACCGGCTGCATGTGAGCTCATGTTGGCACCAATTCCTCCTCCCGAAATATAACCTACAAATGTGGCAATACCCTTGCTACTTAATGCCCATAACTGATTACGACTACCACTGTTGTATCGAATGGTATAAATGTAATTATCATTGGGGTTTAAGGCCATACCATCATGATTCCACGATAAAGCATTGCTAATTATATTTAAAGTTGGAGGTTGATTTCCATAATTCCATTCTTTTAAATCGGTTCCTCCTCCTAAGTGTGAAAAGAACATTCGTCCACTGGAACAATCGAACGCAGGATCAGCAGTTGCAACTCCAGAAATTCTAAAGTCGTAAGTGGGTTCATCAGCATCATCGGTATCAAATGCAGCAACACAAACACCACTACCTCCGGTGGTTCTACCATGAGTTCCAGCCGCTATGGGCGCGTATACTACATTAAAATAAACACTATCTCCTGGAGAAACAACAAGATTGGATGGAGTTGTAATGCTAAATTGGGTGTTATAAACCGCAGTAACACGAAAATTACTCAAGGTTAAGTCGGATGTTCCTGTGTTGTAAATCCAATAAGTTTTGGTAACTGCATCAATATTTGCCTGAAGTACCCCGAATGATTGTCCAGTAGAATCCGGCCAAGTAGCTGCTCCATCAAGAATTTCATGTCCTTTACCTTTTACGGTAACCTCAGGTTGGGCTACAGATATAACTGAAACCATAACCAGCAATAGGAATAAGAAACTATTTTTTTTCGCCGACATTAACATAATTATAATGCACCAATATTAAAAGGATACTAAAATACTTAAATGCTTCATACAATGATGATTAAAAGCTTTAAAAGTTATTTTAAAACTGCTTTTTATACTTTTTTAGTTCTCGTTTTAATTGGTGGATTTATGTTTTTACGTAGTTTCATATGTTTTGGTTTTTGGCAATAAAGCAGAGGTAAGGAGTGGTTTTCAAAAATGAAGGCTACTAAAAATACGAAGAATCTTTTAAATAGTAATTCACATTCCTTTTACGCTTAAATTTCTAACTTAGTTCCAATATAAATGGAAATGAGATATTGGCAATTATTACTATGCTTCCTAGGGTTTTTATTGGTGGGATGCTCTTCGGAAATACAAGAATCAACCAAAACAAAAAAGGAGCAAAATCGTCCCAATATTTTGTTTGTAATGACCGATGATCACTCACGTCATGCCATAAGTGCTTACGGTAGTAAAATCATTGAAACGCCTAATATTGATTATATAGCAGAAAACGGGGTGTTGTTTTCCAATTGTGCAGTGACCAATTCAATTTGCGGGCCCAGCAGGGCTGTTGCTTTAACAGGGAAATACAGTCATATCAACGGGTTTAAAGACAATCGATCCAAGTTCAATGGCAATCAACAAACTTTTCCCAAATTGTTGCAAAAAGTAGGGTATCATACCATGATGGTGGGTAAATGGCATTTGCATTCTACTCCGCAAGGTTTTGATTATTGGAATGTTTTAATTGGCCAGGGACAGTATTACAAACCGCGTATGATTGAGATGGGAGACACCAATGATGTTGAAGGGTATGTTACCGATGTTGTAACGGATATTTCTTTAAAACAATTGAAAAACCGAGATCAAAACAAACCGTTTTGTTTGATGTATCATCAGAAAGCTCCCCACAGAAATTGGATGCCCAATGTTAAACATTTACATCTATACGAAAACGATACTTTGCCTCTTCCTGATAATTTTTACGACGAGTATAAAAACAGAGGGAGTGCTGCAAAAGAGCAGGACATGGAAATTAAAAATATGTATATGTCTTTCGATATGAAGTTGGATCCCAATACGTTTATTGACTCGACGGAAACTGGAACAGGAGGGAGTAAAACATGGGATGCTGTATACGATTGGAAGTATTCTTATAATCAGATGTCCGAAGAGCAAAAAAAGGAATGGGACAAGCACTATCAACCAATTTCCAAAGCGTTTTATGAATCGAGTTATTCTGATTCTGCTTTTGCAGAGTGGAAATATCAACGATACATTAAGGATTATTTACGCTGTATTGTTTCGGTAGACGAAAACTTGGGAAGAATGATTAAGTATTTAAAGAGCACAGGGGAGTGGGACAATACATTGGTTATTTATACTTCAGATCAGGGCTTTTTCTTGGGGGAACACGGATGGTATGATAAGCGGTTTATGTACGAGGAGTCTTTGATAACGCCTTTTATTATGAAGCTTCCCAACCAGGATTCTTCATTGGTGAATTCCAATTTGGTCATGAATCTGGATTTCGCACCTACTATTCTGGATTATGCTGGAGTGGATGTTCCTGAAGACATGCAGGGAAAATCGTTAAAACCCGTGCTTGAGGGTGAAGGGTTTAATCGGAAAGGGCAATATTATCATTACTACGAGTTTCCGCACGGATGGCACAGTGTTAAAAAGCATTATGGAATAAGAACCGGTGCATTTAAATTGATTCACTATTATGATGAGGTAGACGAATGGGAGATGTTTGATTTGAAAAAAGATCCTAGTGAAATGAATAATATTTATGGAGTAGAAGAATACAAAATTAAACAAGAAGAATTGCACAGCCTTTTAAATGAGTTAAAGTCTCAGTACAAAGATTCGATACCGTAAATTAAG
>JBJKXR010000003.1:0-20184 GCA_045561495.1 Flavobacteriales bacterium
TTACTGCTTCTGTTAGTGCAAGGATAAAATCTGGAGTTGATTGGTTGTAATATATACTATCCAAACCAGGCATTGCTCCAGAATTGTAGAGTTGAACGTTTAGCATGTCAATACTATCTTTTAAAGCTTCAATCATCGGTAAATAAGCACCTCCATATTGGCCAGAAACTAGGGTTTCAGACAACCCTCCATGAACGTAGTGAGTTTCTGGGGCCATAGTTAATAAGAGTTTTTTACCATGCTTAGAATAATAATTGGCCATAATTTCTTGGATTCCTTCTACCATAAAGGTTAATCGTGGATCACCAAAAGAATCTATCCTGTAGTTGTTGAAATGCAGTGAAGAGCCCTCTAGGTCAATGTCCAGTCCGTCAAAGTTCCACGTGTCGAGAATTTCACCCACCGACGAAACGAAAATTTCTTTTTCAGGCAACGAGTCTAACATAACAGGATATGTTGCTCCACCAATACTCAAAAAAACTTTTTTTCCCTCATTTTGCAATTGAACCATTTCACTTTCGAATAATGTAGAATCTTGCCAGTAGGCACCTGGTTCAGGAATAAACTTTAAATCATAATCCTTTCCGTCTTTATGGGCAGCAAATGAAACCATTATCACATTGTATCGAGGATCTATTTCTGAGAAATAAGTGAAATTACCTGCTGTCCAGTTTTCCCAATATCCAACCATAGCAGGGTTTGGCATTTGGCTAAATGTATTTGTTGAGCAAAGGATTAATAACGCTAAGTAAACAAGTTTTTTCATTTTTAAGTTTTCGATAGGAATCACAAAATTAGCCTTTTTTAATGATACATTTTTTAACAGTTTGGTCTAATGATTTTATAGAAATTTATTGAATTTATCAGCTTTTTTTTGGGGTGTAAAATTGTTGGATATTTCAGTTGGTTTCAAAAGTATTGTTTCGTGTTTTTTGAAGTTGTATATTTGCAACGAATTAATTGATTTTCAATAAACTCAATTATATTTCCCTCCCTTATTGCCCTTTTAAGCATTTTATAGCCTGCCATGATAAGATCGTGGACTTTGAAATTAAATTACGGATATAAATTTATTACCATGATGAGAGGTTTTTCTTTTTTGAGCGTTAAAAGCATCCTGTTTTTTGCTGTTGTTTTATTTACCACACTACCCAATAAAGTTTATTCACAAGATGTTAATGTTTTAATTATCGGGTCCAGTCATTCTTATTCGGAAGGGAAGGAGCATGGTGCAATACATGAAAAAGCCTTTAACCCTGTTGGTATTGGTGGTGAATTACAAAATATTCTTTCGAGTGATGTTTCCATTTCTGGAAACGTGAATGTGGTTGTGGAAGATATTTACACCAACAAAACAAAGGACACGAAAGTAGGTTCAGGGAGTAATAATGTACGTTCAATGAATTTTCGTCGGTACAGTTTGGCCCAGTATTACGTTTGGCCAGAGGGTAGAGATGCGCGTTTGGCCAATCTTCGTGGTGAAAGGGGAACAGATTGGGATTATGTTGTTTTGATGGCAGATCCATATTTACTTGCCAATATACCAGGTGTTTTTGCCGAGGGTGTTCAATTGCTTTCTAAAGAAATTGCTAAAGGTGGTGCAGAGACTATTTTGTTTGCTCAATGGCCAGAAAATAGTTCTAGTTTTTCTGTTTCGGATTTTAATGAGGTGGTATATCGAATTGGAAATAGTGCTGGTTTACGAGTTATACCTGCTGGTAAAGCATGGAGTAGTTTATCGAATCAAGACGCAAACGTGAGCCATCCAACGCCTAATGGAGCTTATTTATCTGCAGCTTCAATTTACAGTACATTGTATAATAAAAGCGCAGTTGCCTCATCTTATATTTTTGGCAATACTAGTGCTACTGCTGATATTTCAAATCACGCTTTCAATACCGTAAAAAATAATCAAGGAATTGCTCAATATACAGGCATATATAAAGGAATTAATCCTTTCCAAATGTTGGACCACACTGCTCGCCATGTTGACTTTTGCGAAACAGGATCCAGTACCGAAAACGGAATTAAGCCAAGACTACAAGGTGCAATATCTCGGCTTCGAATGAGCAACAAACCAATAGGGCGTTCTAATGCAAAAACCAAAGGACCTATTGATTTGAATTACGGAAGAGGAAACGATTGGTATGAGGACAACAAAGACTACGAAGTAAACCCTGATTATTACAAAAACACCATAGGGTTTCCAATGCAGGATAATCACGGTGCAAAACAATGGGCTCCAACAACCATGCTCTATGGAATAGACAAACGATTCTACAATGGAGCGTATTACAATGACGGAACTGACCTAGGAATAGCCTATAATATGATACGACCAGGGACTCGCGAAAAAGGTCTTCCTCTCAATGTTCGATCTGTTCCGGCTCGATTAATGTGGTCTCGAATTTATGATGCAGATCCCTCTTTAAAAGTAGTACCGGACAACAATCATATGAATGGAGTTCTTTTAGATGCAATTGGAACCTACATGGCCACGATACTTACAGGAAGATGTTCAGTGAACGATGAGCCTGAACGAAGCAGTTCAACCTGGAACAAATGGTATGCGCGAAAAGTGGCTTATGAAACGGCATGGAGAATGTCTCATTTAACCACAAGAACGCCTGGATTTAAAGTTCTGCCTTCTTCCGTTGATGCACTAACCATCAGCAAAGAAGAGTCCGAAAAGTTATCGGTTCGTTTCATGTTTCCTCCCGAAAGTAATGTGACTGTTTTGGTAAGTACTACAAACACTTCCGTGGGAATTGTGGGGCCTCAAAAATTAGTTTTCACCCCTGAAAATTATAATGTAGCGCAATACGTTAGAGTGAAAGGTGTACCAGGCTCAACAGCAAATGCCAAGGTAAACGTTAAGTTTACTACCGTTTCAGAAGATGTGGTTTACAATGGATTAACGGATTCATGGAGGTATACAAATGAGCGCTTCTCGTCAACGGTAGCCCACAGCAATAACAATACGATTGCAGTAGAAACGTATAAAAATATTAAGGCTGATATCGCCCTGAATATACAGGGAGTGGAAAATGGTAATACAGAATTTGCTGGACCTAATCACGGTAGTGTTGTTTGGAATGGAGCAAGTTTAGAATATACTCCTAATAACGGATTTACAGGTGTGGATGGTTTCGCCTATTGGAGCCGTGTGAACAACACTGTTTATACAGGGTATGTTGATATAAACGTATTGGGTGAGGTACCCATTGTTGATGTTAGTGTATCAGCTATCGATACGGATGCTTCTGAGGAAGGGTTAGGCGAAGCAAGTTTTAGAATTACCCGAACAGGAAATGTTTTATTACCACTTGAAGTGAATTTCTCCGTTAGCGGTACAGCTACTCAAGATCAGGATTATTTAATAAACACAGTTTCACCTGTTATTATTCCCGCTGGGCAAAACAGCGTTGATATACTAATAACTCCGATTGATGATCAAGTTTCAGGCGAGGGAGAGGAAATAGCAATATTCAATATTTTAGAAGGCGAAGGTTATGAGATTGTTGGTGCTGATGCAAGTGTTGTTATTTCGGACAATGATGAACCACTAGGCTTGCGTTTTAGTGCATTAAATTCAGGTGATGTTTTTCAAGAAGGTGATGCTGTAAATATGGGTATCCAATTATCAGGTACACTTACAGATGCTGATGAGATAGTGTTTTTAGCAAAAAAAGGAGAAGGAGATTTCAGTGTGTTACATACTATTAGTTCAAACGGTTCTGAAAGTTATGACTATAGTTACATAGCTAATGAGCCTAGTAAATATACTTTAAAAGTAGTTGCATATAAAAAGGGTGTTTTTGTATATGATGTATTTGTTGACAATATTATTGTGATAGACCCATTAAAGATGCAGTATACTTTTCTTAAGGATGGTTCTACATTCAATGTTGGAAATAAAATTAAAATGCACTTAAAATTATCAGGGGATTATACTTCCATTGACAAGCTTAAATTCATTGTTCAAAAAGTTGGCGGGTCAGAATCTGTTTTAAAAACTGTAACTGTATCGGACGGTAAAACATCCTATAAAAACAGATGGACGCCAAGGGAATCAGGGAACTATATACTTAAAGTGTCTGCTTTCTCAAATAATACATATGTGCAACAAATCACGGCAAATGTTAATATTGAAAACCCACTTAAATTAAAATATAAACTACTTAGAAATGGCCAGTCTTATGCTGTTGGTGAGGATGTTAAAATGCATATTCGAGTTACGGGAGATGCTTCTAAAGCAGATGAGCTTCGTTTTATTGTCCAAAAAAGTGGTGAAAGAAATCGGGTAGATAAAACTGAAGCCATTGTTCCTTCTCAATCCATGTATTACAACAAATGGGTTCCATCATCCACGGGAGAATATAGGTTAAAAGTAAAGGCGTATAAAAACGGAAATTATGTAAAGATGACATCTGCAAAAATTAAGGTAACGTCTTCAAAGTCTATGTTGAAATCAATACCTGAATCCAGCGAAAAAAAGAATCAAGAGGTTCAAATTTCAGTTTACCCTAACCCAAATAACGGGGTTGTAAACATCGATTTAGGAGGTGTAGCTACTGCTGAAATCAAGGTCTACAATACTAGTGGTCAAAAAGTGTTTCAAGAAAAAAGTGTTTCTGGTATTTGCCAATTTGAAATAAAAGGCAATCCTGGTATGTATTTTATTGAAGTTGATTCAGAAATCGGAAAGCAAACCTTTAAAGTGGTTAAAAATTAATCAAAGGATTATCTGATTTTTTAATACAATCATATCTGGTTATCTTTGTAGAGTTATGTTGACGAGATTACTATGTTTTTTACTTTTGGGTGCGATTGTATATAGTCAATCCAGTAAACTAGTAATCTATCTCAACTTTAAGATTAATCAAGAATATATTTCCAAAGAGCTTTGTGAAAATAGAGAAGTTCCAAAGATGAACTGTAACGGAAAATGTTATCTAGCCAAACAGCTTCAAAAACAAGAAGAAAAGGAAAAAGAAGAAAAAGCGCCTATTAAACAAAGAATAAAAATAGATGTTTTGTGTTTTTTGAAAAAACCTGTTTCCAATTTATTGGTTCACTATAAATTAAAAGATAATAATCTCTGCTTTAATTCTATTGATGAGCTCAAAAAGGGATTCTTAACTAAAGTATTTCAGCCCCCTCAATTTGGTTAATTAGAATACGCTTTTCATTGTTTAAATGATAAGCTCTCGTGCATATTTTGAATGTGTGCTAATTCATGTGTACACTATGTTTACACAAGAAACTAATTAATCAATACTATAAATGAGACATTTAATAATTCTATTTGCGCTCTTCTCTATTAATTATAGTCAAGCGCAAAGCGCCGATGGAATAGCGATAGACTATTTGAGCGGTGAGCCAATACCTTTTGTTAAGGTGGTTAATAGTTCAACTAGTGAGGGAACCATTTCTGATTACTTTGGGGCCTTTACCGTAGAGGCTAAGGTAGGTAAAGACACATTGCTTTTTATAGCCAATGGGTTTAAAAATCAAAAAATAGTAGCCTCAAAAAACATGTTGTTAAAACTATCTCCTTCGCCAATAGGGTTGAATTTTGTTGTGATTAGTACCAATAGAGAGCAGGAGAAAAGAAAAGAAGTTCCTGTTGCAATAACATCTATTAACACTGAAATTATTGAAAACAATAAACCCACTACTATTGATCAAGTTTTAAACCAAACACCAGGGGTGAATATGGTTGATTTGGGTAATGAGCAACACACCATGAGTATCCGACGTCCAATTGATTACGGAGCGTCTTATTTATACTTGGAAGATGGAATTCCCATTAGAACATCAGGTGTTTTTAACCACAACGCACTACTGGAAATCAATATGGCGAATGTGGATAAAATTGAAATTGTTAGAGGTCCTGCATCGAGTATGTATGGAAGCGAAGCAATAGGAGGTGCGGTGAATTTCATCTCTAAAAAACCCACAGTTAAACCTTCGGTTGGGGTAAGTGTTCAGGGAAATAATTTAGGGTACAAACGAACCGACTTTTATGCCTCCAATACTGTAAAAAATAAATTGGGCTTCCGATTTGCAGGGTACTATGCTAACCAAACCGATGGATTGTTAGCACATTCGGACTTCAACAAATTAGCATTAAGCTTTAATATGCGTTACAAAGCGGGTAAGAAAGGAGAGTTGTTGTGGTCAAACGCTTATATTGATTACTATTCGGACATGGCCGGTTCTTTAGACAGTACTGAATTTTATCAAAAACTCTATGGGTCGAACCATACATTTACGTATCGTAAGGTAAATGCTTTTCGTTCTAAATTAGCCTACAATCGTTTTTGGAGTAAAACAAGTAAAACAAGTTTAACTACATTTTACAGAAACAACTCTATTGGGCAAAATCCAGCGTATAGGGTAAAAGATGATTATCGACCATGGGCAGGAACGGGTAATCCCAATCTAGCGCATGGTCAAGAAAATGAAAATGCTTTTCAAAGTTTTGGATTGTTCGCCCAGCACAAGCAAAAATTCAAATTCTACAACTCTAATTTAATTATAGGAGCAAGTGCTGATTTTAGCCCAAATGAATATGATGCACGATACATATCAATTTCAAAAAACAATTCGGGAATCTATGAGTCCTATGAAACTACAGACAGCTTACTAGCTGATTATTCTGCTAATATTTATAATACGGCTCTATACGCTCAGTTTAAATTCGAACCTATTCAAAAGCTAAAGGTTCTTTTTGGAATGAGATACGATAACTTTATGTATGTTTTTGATAATAACCTTGGTGGTAATTCGTTTACATCTGTTGAAGATGGTGAAAACATCTTTTCTAGAATAATTCCAAAGGTAGGCGCTACCTATCAAATAAATACACACATAGGGTCATACGCTAATTTTAGTCAAGGTTATGTGCCTCCTCAGGTTACAACTTTATATGTAGGTAACGATATACCTTCTTTAAAACCAGTTTTTTATGACAGTTACGAAGTAGGAGGTTGGACAACTTTCTTAAAAGACAAAGCAAGGCTAGAGTTGAGCTTATATAGAATGGAAGGGTTAAATGA
Organism: Flavobacteriales bacterium; assembly: GCA_045561495.1. Taxonomy (GTDB): domain Bacteria; phylum Bacteroidota; class Bacteroidia; order Flavobacteriales_C. The sequence continues at coordinate 7,065 of JBJKXR010000003.1, forward strand.
AATTATTTCTGTTTTACAGGAAGATGGATCAACTGAAAAACAAAATGCAGGAAAAACATTGCATCAAGGAATTGAATATTCACTTAACGTAAAAATTGGCAAAGATATATCGATGAGAATAAGCGGGACCAATGCACTACATCAATTTACCGATTATGTTGAGGCAGTTAAAGGAGAGGAAGTAGATTACTCTGGTAAATCAATGCCTCAATCGCCGGGATGGATTATGAATAGTCAAGTAACGTATAAGCCAAGCTATCTAAAAGGGTTTCGATCAAGCATAGAATGGCAGCACATAGACCGTTATTTTATGGAAAAGGGAAATACCAAAGTTTATAGTGGGCATGATGTTTTAAATCTTAGGTTGGGATATGAGTATAAATCATTTGAGGTTTGGACTAATGTATTGAACTTAACCAATGAGTTGTATTCAACAGTAGCTAGAGCAACAGCCTGGGGGCAATCTTACGCATTGGGAAGGCCAAGAAATATAAATATTGGTATCGCGTATAAATTTCATAAAAAAGTAAAATGAGAAACGGTTTTTACAACTTACTTTGGAAAAGTCATTTTTTAGCTGGAATTGTTGTTGTTCCGTTTGTTATTTTACTGTCGGTTACAGGGATAATTTATCTTTTTAAGGACAATTACGAAAAAAGCCTTTTGCAAAGTTATTCTGCTTATGAATCGAAAGGAAAAAGTTTATCCTATGAACAGCAACTTCATATTGCTCAAATTAATTGGTCGAAAACTCCAGAGGCGATTGTAGTTTCTAAAAGTCAAAATCAATCAACACAGTTTACATCGGGTAGGTTTTCTCACAAATCGTCCATATATGTAAACCCGTCCAATGGTGCTGTTTTAGGTAAGGTGAATGTTTCCGAAACCAATATGCATAAGGTTAGGAAACTACATGGAGAATTGCTTCTTGGTAGTTTTGGCACAAAGATTATAGAGTTGGTTGCCAGTTGGATGTTTGTACTTATTTTGACGGGAGTATATCTTTTTTGGCCAAGAGAAAGAGGAATAAAAGGCTTATTTACCATAAGAACCAAAGCATCTAAAAGAATTTTTTTCCGGGATGTTCACACATTTTTAGGGTTCTGGTTTTCATCACTCTTGATCTTAATTCTAATGGGAGGTTTTCCTTGGACTGATGTTTTTGGCTCAGGCTACAAGTGGATTCAAAAATCGACCAATAGTGGTTTTCCTTCAACATGGCAAGGAAAAGGCTTGACGTCAAAAAACAATCAATCCAGGGCGATTTCTTTGGATGTAATGATTCAGAAAGCTGAGGCGTTAAACCTGGATGGAGAGGTTAGCCTAAGTTTTCCTAAATCTTCAAATGGGGTTTACACTGTAACCAATCAAACAACAAATTTTTCCCAAATGAAAAGTATTCATTTTGATCAATATACAGGTCAAATTGTTGCTCAAAACTCATGGGCCGATATTGGTTTTATGATGAAATCTCGTCTTTGGTTAATGGCCTTTCATCAAGGAAAATTTGGAACATGGAATTTTGTGTTAATATTGGTCACCGCTTTAGCGTTAACTTTTTTGAGTTTTGCAGCTATTTTTTCTTATTCCAAAAGAAAAACAGAAAAAGGATTAAACCTAAACGAAAATATAAAAGTAAAAATGTCATTGGCTCCAATTCTTGTAATTTGTATACTGGGAGTTGTTTTACCCTTGTTTGGAATGAGTTTGGTATTGATTTTTTTAATCAATAGCATTTTTTCGTTCACTAAAAGAATTCGACATTTAATAGTAAAGGTTTCCTAGAACTATAAAATATTGGATTTATTCATAAAATCAACTAGTTGATGTTTTCTTAATGCAACTTTGTTGCATTAAGAAAACAATTATATATTTGTAGTTGGTTTTGACTACAATATTGAAAATCTTCATCTACATATATTTAACCGTTTTTTCATTGAATCTTGTTGCACAAACTGATTCTTGTACTTTTTCACTTTCGGGAACAATATTGGATGTTGAAACAAAGGAGCCTATTCCTTATGTTTCTGTTGTAATTCAAGAAGCGGGTAAAGGAACTATAGCAAATGAGCGCGGTGAGTTTGTTATCAACGGCTTGTGTTCTCAAAGCAATACTCTGATTATTTCATGTCATGGTTATTGTGATTCTGTTTGTGAACACAATCATCGCCATGGAAAAGTTCCTCATATTTACTTAAGACAAAAAGTTGTTGATGTTGCTACGGTAACCATAAAAGCTCAGGTCAACAAAAAAAAAGGTACAGAATCCATATCTCAAGTCACAGTTGACAAATCGGAATTAAAAGATAATCCAACACAAAGTTTGGCGTCTGCTATTGAGGATGAGCAAGGAATTGCTCTCATATCCTCTGGTGCAAATGTTCAAATACCATTAATACACGGCTTGTATGGCAATCGAATTTTGATTTTAAACAATGGATTAAAGCACGGTTTTCAAAACTGGGGAAAAGATCATGCTCCAGAAATTGACGTTTCCTCTGCCAATAAAATTACAATAATAAAAGGAGCCGCAGGTGTTCGATTTGGACCTGAAGCCATAGGTGGGGCAATTGTTGTTGAGCCCAATCCTTTGTATTTAAAGGAAGGGTTTTATGGTGAAGTAAGGTCTGGTTTTCAAACCAATGGAAGGGGATACAATTCAGGTTTTGAAATAGGAGAGGGAAAGAAAAAATGGAGTTATTTTTTAAGTGGAAATTATACTAAAATCGGTGATTTAAATTCACCAGATTATATGCTTACAAATTCTGGAAAAGAAGAAGTTTCTTTAGGATCGGGGGTTCGGTATCGGGCAAAAAAGTTTGATGTAAAAATCTATTACAGCTTAGTGGACCAAAATTTATCCTTACTAAGAGCTTCCTTCTTTCACAGTGCAAATGCGATTCGTCAGGCGTTTGCTTCGGAACAACCAGACTCTGCTTATATCTTACCTTTTTCATACGCAATAAACGAACCGAATCAACTGACTCAGCACCATCTAGGAAAGGCTGAAGTAAAATGGTTGTATTCGGATCATGGTAATTTGATTTTAAGAGCAGGAAAGCAGCTGAATAGTAGGAAGGAGTTTGATGTACGAAGAAACTCCAATAAGCCAATTATTGATCTGGATTTGGGAACAAACGATCTTCAGCTAGAATGGAATCATCCCGATAAATATGGATTAGACGGAATGCTGGGAGTACAATATTTTTATCAAGATAATGACAATAACCCAGGAACCGGAACAACGCCATTGATACCAAATTACAACACAGGCCGATACAGCGCTTTTATGGTTGAAAGCAAGCGGTTTGGAGAGCACTTAATGGAGATTGGTTTGAGAGTTGATTTTGAATCCAGTAATGTCAGAGGTAGAGAAGTCAGTCAGGCTCTTTTTAGAGATGAATATTCATTTACTAATATATCCTCATCCATCGGTTATGTTAAAAACTTTAATAAAAACCATTCTTATAGGACAAGTTTTGGAACAGCATGGAGAGCTCCAAATATGGCTGAGCTTTTTAGTTTTGGTCAACATGGGTTTAAAAATTCATACGGATTGTTGAGGTATTATTTTGACGATGAAAACAAACTCAAAACGAACCAAGTAATTAAAATGAATGAAAGTAATGTTCTTCCTGAGAAAGGCTATAAACTTATTCATGAGTTAAAGATTAATAAGAAATCAAGCTCTCATAGCATTGTTGCCTATTCGCATTATATTTTGAGTTTTATTTATGAACGCCCTTATGGTTTAACAGGAACATTTAGGGGTCCACAGCCCACGTTTATTTTTGATCAAACCGATGCGCTTTTTTTAGGATGTGATTACGATTGGAAAGTAGATTGGTCAAAGCAAGTAGATGGGGTTTTTGGTGTTAGCTATTTATGGTCACGAAATATGATTGACAAGGAGACTTTAATTAATCAACCACCAATAACCGTTAGTTATAAATTAAATTGGAGGCAAAAAAAGTTTTGGAAGTTTAGCTCTTCGCGAATACTGGTAAAGCCTTTCTATCGATTTGAACAATTTCAAGCCCCAAGAACTTTAACACCAGATCAAATTATCGATGGAGATGAGGTTATCACTGCAACATCTGAAATTTTTGATTTTAAAGCGGCTCCAAAAGGATATTTCATGCTGAGGGTTTCTTGGAAGTGCGAATGGAAAAGATTCAGAGGCAGTATAACGGTAAATAATGTGCTAAACACAAAATACAGAGACTATCTAAATGAAATGAGATATTTCGCAGATGCTCCAGGAAGAAATATCCTTTTTACACTCAATTATAAATTCAATGCAAACAATAAATAAATTTTAATAATCAAATCAATCTAAATACTAATAATTAAAAATGAAAAAAATGAACAAATTCAGAAAGTACAGTATGATTCCTATGTTGGCAGCGGCTGTGTTATTAACGGGATGTGAAAAAGAAGAAGAAGAAGTGCCAGAGGAAGAGCACGACCATGAGGTGATAACAGATGTAAAATTAGTTTTCACAAATACTCTGGATTCTACAGATGTAGTTGAGGCTTTAGCTCAAGATTCAGATGGTGAAGGTATAGAAGACTTAACTATTGTAGACTCGATTAACCTAAAGAAGAGTACAGCTTATACACTTACGTTTGAGATTTTGAACATGCATGAGGATGAGCATGAAGATCATGAAGGAGAAGAGCATGAAGATCATGAAGGAGAAGAGCACGAAGACGATAATGAAGGAGAAGATCATGATGACGATCATGACGATCATGCTGAAGACATAGGTGCAGAAATTGCAGAAGAGGCAGATGAGCATCAGTTCTTCTTTGCTTTTTCAAACGATGCTTTTGCAAATCCTACAGGAGATGGAAGCATTGACAATGCTTCTGATGCGATAAACTATAATGATTCAGATGAAAATGGGAATCCTCTTGGAATGAATACAAGCTGGGAAACTTCTTCATCTGCTTTGTCTGGTGGTTCTTTCACCGTTAGACTTCAACACCAACCTGGTGTAAAAACGGCTAGCTCAGGAGCTGACGATGGAGATTCAGATTTTGATTTGACGTTTGTGTTAAATATTGAATAACATCAATATAAGTAGTAGTAATAAAGAAAAAGCCACTGAATTCATTCAGTGGCTTTTTTTATACACGTAGTAATTTTTTTACATACACAATTTTAAGAAAGAGTCTCTTTGGCTTTGCTCATTAAATTCTCCTCCATATTCTATTGTTACAGTTGAGCTTGATTTATCTTGAACTCCCCTAGTGGATACGCACAAGTGATCTGCATCTACAATTAAAATTACACTTTCTGTATTTAAGGCGGATTGCAACTCTTTAAGTATTTGAATGGTCAACCTTTCTTGAACTTGCGGTCTCTTTCCATAATACTGTACAATTCTATTCATTTTAGAGAGTCCAATTACCTTTCCTGAGGAAATGTAGCCGACGTGGGCTTTTCCGCGCATGGGTAAGAAATGATGTTCACATGCCGATTCAAACTCTATGTTTTTTTCAACCAGCATCTTACTGTATTGATATTTATTATCAAAAGTAGAAATGGATGGTTTGTTTTTGGGATCGAGCCCACTAAACAATTCTTTAACATACATTTTCGCAACGCGATATGGAGTTCCTCTTAAACTGTCATCCTCTAAATCCAGACCCAAGGTTTCCATAATTTCTTTAAAGTACCCTTGGATTTTTTCTATTTTCTCTTCATCAGTGATTTCAAAAGCATCTTTTTTAAGAGGCGTTTCTATACTCGTCATTAAATGACTTTCTCCAATTGTATCGTAAATATCGTATTTATTTTCAGCCATAATATTCAATTTGATTTGAAATTACTTTGAAGTTTTTTTTTAAATAAATTTTAGTTAGCAGCAAGTTTTTTCACATTTAGATGAATTAATATTATAGATGTGAAGTAAAATTAATGCGAAAGCAGGTATAAAAACTGCGTTTTTAAAAATATCGAAAATTAAAAAACTTTCATTTAAAATCAATATTAGGAGTGCAACCCAACTAATTATAAATCCTGATTTAATTAATTTGTTATCCGAAGCTTTGAAAGCCTGTCTTACTGCAAATAATGAGATGATTACAAATAAATAATCAATTGTTTTCCACCATATCGGGGTTTCAGCACAACAAGCAGCTGAGCAAATTCTAACAATAAAAATAAACGGGGTTGCGAAGCAGTGAATTAAACATAATCCACTGGCAAGAATACCAAAATAATCAGAGTTGTCTGCTGTTGTGTAATTGCTAAAAGACAAGCGTAACATGATACAAAGATATTGCTTTTTTTTGCGTACTGCAACAGGGTTGAGTTTGTGTTTTAGATGGTTTTATCATTTAATGAATAATTAATTTCTCTTTCCTCGTTTTGTCAAAGAAACCTTATAATCAACGGAATCGCCCTTTAGTTTTAGAGTGACGTATTTTGTTTTATTTGTCCCGTATTGGATTTCATCGTTTTCATTATTGTTGGATGTTTCTTTTTTCTGTTTGAATAGTTTACTTGCAGCTACTTGGGTTACCATTTTCCATGGGATGCTAATTTTATATTCGTAATTGTAATCAGCGTCTTGAACTCCCGAAACTTCTAAAAATCCCAGTGTGGAATTTATGGTCATTTTTGGAACTGTAATTACTCCATTTACCATGTCAATTTTATTTTCCAATGTGTCAAATTTTACACTTTCTAGGTTCTTGTCTTTAAAATATTCTGAAAAGTCTGCAAGCATTGGATAGTTTTCAAGTTTTCCATTTTCTATGTGTGCATCGATATGAATTTCAGAGTCTTCCATTATAGGAACTAAATCGGTATGCATATGAATTTTACCCGAGATGTTGCCAGTAAATTCTCCGTGTAGATTTTCCGAAACTAAATGGTCTTGACCAAAGTTGTCGAATTTAAGCAATACTTGATCCAAATCGATTTTATTAATGTGCATATCGGGGCTAAAGTAGATTAAATCTGGATTTGATCCATTGAAATAGCCTTTTGTAATAACTTCCCCGCCTGCAAGTGATGCTGAAAATGTATCGATGTATAAAAAGTGATTGGGTGTGGTGCGCATTTTTGTGTAAAAATCAGAAAGGGAGTGTTGGTGATAGTTTACTTCTTTTATATCAACGGAGAAGCTCATGTTTGTAAAAGGAAGTTCGTAGATGTTGAAGATGGAATCATGATTTTCAGAGGGTTCTTCATCTGGCAAAGGGTTGTAGTTGATTAATTCATCGATATCTAAAAACTTAGATTGGAAAGAGAAAAGGTTGTCTCGTTTTTTTATGGATTCATCTTCTCCTAGGTAATAGTGCAAATTGGTTTTGAGATCTGAGTGTCCAATTTTACCAGAAAACTCTTCTATTACAAGGTGTTCTTTTTCATAATGAACTCTTCCTTTAAAGTTTTTTAACTTGAGTGGATGTATTTTCATTTTAGCTCGGAAATGGTCGAGGTCCAAATCAATTGATTCCAAGGAGTCGTTGAAGTGCATTTTGGCATTTCCGTGAAATTTGAAATCGTTTAGCTCCTCATGGCGATATTCCTCAGGAACATAGTTTTCGCCATCGTATGCAAGTACGTCTTGAAGGCGAAGCTGTTTGGTTTTGAAATTGAAATCTATTTCGGTTTCCCCCTTAAGGGTGTCTTGAAACCACAAGTCATAATGGTTTAATTTACCGGAAAAAAAGAAGTCACTTTCATCCAACATGCCTTTAAAATCAATAATCTTAAGATTTTCTTTACCGATTAAAATATCAGCATGAAAGTCGTGAAAAGCGTGGGGATAATGTTGCAATTCTCCGTACATGTTTTCTATAAAAAACTCACCTACGGGGAGGTTTTCAAATTCGGTAAGTGCTTGTGCAGAACTTTTAAAGTCAAGATTAAGTTTTAGATTTTTGATTTGTTCGTTTAGAGCCGTTGAATCGTTACCCGAGAGTTCGTAAAGATTAAGTAAGTCGCTTTTAATGTTTAGTCTTGTGTCAACAAGTTTGTTGGTGTGGTGGATTATAGCGGGTAAATCACTTATTTTGCCATTTAGCTTAATGTCAGAACTCCCGATTTGTAAATTGCAGTATTCAATTACGGCTTCGTGACCTTTCATTTCTACAAATAAGTCTAAATCATTAATGGGGATTGAGTAGTCTCCATACTGAAACTTGAGGTTTTCAACTTTTAAAGCCGTTTCATAGGATTCGTTTAATTTTGAGATGGCATGCTCTGGGGCATCAATGTTAATTATATCGTGAAAATTCATCTCTAATTCAACGGCTCCACTTAAGTCCTTGATGTCGGTTAGGTTGAAAAAATCTTTTAAAAAAGTTAATTCAAAATTTGTGTTAATTTGGAAATCTACTTCAGGGTCTTCAAAGTTTGACACCCTTAAGTTTGCCATTAATTGTCCTTCAGCAGGGTTTGCAGAAAAATCTCGTATGATGAGTTCGGATGTTTTTAAGCTTTTTTCTTTTCCATTTGTAAAGGTTCCTAAAAAGTTCAAATCATTTACTTCGCTGTTTTTTATTTTATTTTTAAAAAATCCATCTTTACAACCAAATGTAGCATTAACATCGGGTGAATGACCGTGAATCGACTTTCCCTCGATATTCAATTCAAAGAACAGGAGGCCGCTGTTTTCATATCTTTTCAATACTGGGGTTAATTCTTCCGGTGCTGCCGCGAAGATTAAGTCATAATTTTCTTTATTCCCTTTAATTTCTATGTCGAGATTAACATCGTCCTTAAAATCAACAGAACCTTCCATCTCAAATTCTGAGTTCTCAAGCTTTATCTTGGTACGCTGAAGACTAAGAACCTCTTTTTTTGTGAGGTAGTCTAATTTAGTGTGTAGTTCAAAGTGTTTGTGCTTTATAAAAGTTGTGTCTCCGCTTTCGATTAGATTGAGTTCGAATTTAGAGTCTAAGAAAACAAATATGTGTTCAGGGCTTGTTGTGAATTTTGCATCTGCCTGGTAAACTAGAGCATCTAAAATTATGTTGTTTTCTTCGTTGAGTTTATGGAGGTCAATATTTTCGAGTTCAATTTCATGTAGGGCCAAATGAAATTCATCATTTACGTCCTCAATTTCCTCAGCATCATTTTCAGTACTTAGTGCGTTTTCTATGTTTAAAGAACCGTCAATATGTTGGATTAAATCAATAGCCCCGTTTTTTAATTTGATTTCATTAATGTTTAAATTTCCCCCTATAATGGTCGATACATCAAAACCCAAAAAAACTTCTCTGATGTTTGCAATGATTAAAGAGGAGTCTTCTTTTGATTCGTATATTTTTACGTCCTCTAAATCAACGGAAATGTAAGGGAAGTTGTCAAAGGCTGATATGTGGGAATCTTTTACCTCAATTTTGCCCTTGAAATCTTTATTTAAAGTAGAAATTAAAGTCTGAACAATGTCGTCTTGTTTAATGTATACTATTCCCACTGAAACGCCAGCTAAAAATATAGGCAGAGCAAAAGTAAATAGTAAAAAACGTTTCCAAAATTTTCGTCTTTTGTAAAAAGGGGGTGTGTTCATTTGTTAAAAGTCAAGATGGCATTTATCCTGGTAAATATACGAATGCAATTGATAAAAATTGTTCGTTATTAAGACTTTGGTTTTTTATCCCAAAAATTACCCGTTTTTGGTGTTGTATAGTGAGGATTTATCATCTGTAAACTTTCAATTGGTAACTTTAGATTCGTGATCTTGTTTAATTACAGTTAGGGGCTTTTGCTGAAACTTGTATATTTATCTGTCAATTAGTGTTTTGAGTATAAGACTTTTTAGATATTGTATTGCTTTTGTTGGAATTCTTTTGAGTTTTGGCGCTTTCGCTCAATGCCCAAATGTTCCTGAAATTTGTGACAATGGAATTGATGATGATTGTGATGGATTAATTGATTGCTTTGATGGTGACTGTTCAGAGAATCAGAATTGTGCTTCTTTTTATTTTGGTAGAGATTCAGGAGATTGTCAAATTGCCCCTCCAGTTGTAACGGGTTACAACCTTGTGGAAAAGTGGAGAAGTGTTGTTGATGTTGAAACTAGAGGGACACCGATTGTTGGTGATTTGGACGGAGACGGAATCCCAGAGGTTGTTACACATTTTAGAGATGATAACACTGTATATATTTTAAATGGTGCCGATGGTACAACAAAAGCAACCATTAATGCTCATCTAAGTGACTATTCTCAGTCTCCATCTATAGTAGATGCCGATGCTGATGGTTTTGGGGAGGTTTATTTAGTTGATTATCTTGGGAAATTGAGATGTTTTGACCATTTAGGACAACCTAAAGTAGGCTTTACAGAGATTACGATAAGTCAAGGTCAGGGTACCCACGAAGGGGTATTTTCTGCAAACCCTTCATTTGCTGACTTTAATGGTGATGGAACTGCAGAGTTGTTTATTGGTAATGAAATTTACAACGCTTCAACCGGAGCATTAATTTCCCAGTTGCCGAATCATTACAACGAGAGTAAAGGGGCTATTGGCTCAAATGGTCATGTTTTTTCTGCCGCTTTTGATATTCTTCCAGATGCTTTTTGTTCGGATTGTTCTGGTTTAGAATTGATTTGTGGTAATGTTGTGTATAGTGTAAATATGACTTCAGGAGCGCTCACCGAGGTTTCTAAAGCGCCTAATAATGTTAACGATGGAAAAGTTAGTTTGGCCGACTGGGATGGAGATAGTCAAATGGATATCGTAGTGTCCGGAACTTGCTGTGGAGACGGGGGTGTGATTTACATTTGGGATCCCAGAACGCAAAGTTTTGTTACTCAAGACGCGGCCGGAAATCCGCTACAGGCCAATCCTTTTGATGTTCAACCTAGTCTACCTAATCAGGTTGGTTTGGCATCGATAGCGGATTTTGATGGTGATGGACTTTTAGAAATAGGCATGGCTGGGCGTCATGAATTTATTACAATAGAGTCGAATATGACTCGAAAATGGGCGATACCTGTTGTTGACCAGTCTAACATGACTACTTCAACCGCTTTTGATTTTGAAGGGGATGGTAAAACAGAAGTAGTATATCGCGATGAAAACAATTTGTACATAATTGATGGTGCTACGGGTGCAATAATTACACAAATACCTTGTGGTTCAGGTACAAGAACAGAGTTGCCTGTAGTAGTGGATGTAAACGGCGATGGAGATGCCGAGTTGGTGTGTACATGTTCTGATACGCCAGGAGCCGGAAAGGGAAAGGTTCGGGTGTATGAGAGTGATTCAACGATTTGGGTGCCTACCAGAAAAGTTTGGAATACTCATAATTATGTTCCCACATTTATTAATGACGACCTGACTGTCCCTAAAGAATTTCAAAACAAAGCAATTATTCCGGGTCAGGACATTTATCTGACGCAAACCCCATTAACCTACTCCAGCGGAAACCCTTTATATCCAGCCTTACCAGATTACACGGTTCAAATAGATTCCGTTGCAAAATCTTGTGATTTAGAAACAGCAACTGCCCACGTAAAGATTTGTCAAGAAACGGCTAATTCCTTGATTTTTGATTTTGATGTGAGTTTTTATCAAGGAGACCCTAAAAATAATGGTACGTTAATAGGAACAGAACGAATCGACCACAGTGCTTCATCTCTAATATCAACAGGATGCATGACAATTGATTACGCACTTCCATTGGGGGAGTATGATTTGCACGTTTTTGTGAACGATAGGGGTGTAAACCCAAGTGAGGCCCCCGTTGTATTGATGCCGGAATGCGACACCACGAACAATGAAGTTAGCATGGCGTTGTCTCCATGTCCTCAAGAGGTGGATTCTGCATCGTGTTTTGTCATGATGACCGATTTTGAAGATTATGTAAATTGTCCTGCGCCTGGCTATGATTCTTTTACAGAGGCTTATACGGGAAATTCAGCATGGGTGAATTCCAATCATACTGCGGGTATTTTCATACACGATCCAGGTGTTTGTGAAAACATACCGGATAATAACTTAATGCCGCATACCGATGGAGGTACCGCTTATGCTGGATTGCACTCTCCTCTTTCTACCAATCCCACCTCGCAAGAGGTTATCATTGGTACTTTACCCTCTAACTTATATGTGAATCAGAAATATGAAATTACTTTTTTGGCCTTTAGTAGTCTTGTTCGAAATGAATCCGTTTGGGACAGTTTTGGAGAGTTGGATTTTTTTGGAATAGAAGAGAGCTCTAATCCAACATTGGACATCAATACGCAGAAAAATTGGACAACCATAAGCGGGATTCCTGAAGTGGATCATTTAGGAACTTCTGCTACCATTAACAACAGGACGCAATGGGAAGAATATACTATTGAGTTTACGCCTACTCGAAATTACGACCGATTGCTTTTGGCTCCTCGGGGAAATTTCGCATATGTAGGGATTGATAATATTATAGTTAGAGTGGCCGCCCAAAAGGTACGTGTCGATACTATAGAGGTTTGTTATGAGGCATCGCAAGCAATTTTACCTTATGCTATAACGGGTGGAAACCCAACAGAGTACTCCATTGATTGGGAGGATGCAATAAATAATTTAGGCATATCAGATGTTGCTCAGTCAACACTTCCAGCCGATAGTCAATTTGTAGTTCCTGGATTAGGAGCTGTTCCTGTAGGACTCTATAAAGGAGAAATTCGTGTTTATAATACATTACTCGGATGCGAGGGTGTAGATAGTATTTTCTTAGCCATTAATCACTGCAAAACAGATGCAGAAGTTACCAAAACTGATGGTACTGATAAATATTACTCTGGTTCCACAACAATATATTCAATTGTTGTTAAAAATTCAGGTCCAAGTTCAGTTGAAAATGGATTGGTTTCAGACCCTATTCCTGTAGGAATTTCCGCTGGAGATATAACGTGGACTGCTACTGCCTATGGCGGTGCCACATCAATAATCTCAGGAGTCCAAAACGGAGCTTTACTTGATACCGTTGATATCCCTGTAAATGACAGCGTGGTGTATACGGTAAATATTACTGTTCCTTTAAATTTTGTGGGTGATTTGGAGAACACCGTAACCATTACAGCGGATAACGATACCTTTCCAGATAATAACACAGCAACCGATATAGATACTAAAGATTGTAATTTTCAAACACAAGGAACGATTG
>JBJKXR010000004.1:0-59024 GCA_045561495.1 Flavobacteriales bacterium
GTTTTCGTCAAGCTATTTTGAATTCTAGATCCGAAATTGATATTTGTAAAAATTGCACAGAAGGCACTAAGGTTTGGGGAGATAAAACAGCTACTTAATTCTTAGTGGGAATTTATATTCAACATTTAAGGTTTAACTCTTCAAAAACTTAGTGTTTTGGCATGAAATTTGGTGCTAAAATCAAAACCAAGCAGAATGAAGTTATTGCACAGTTTAGTATTGATTTTTATCATCAATTTATCGCTAAATGGCCAGGTTAATCAATTGCCGCCATTGCTTACTTTTACCCAAACGGAAACAATTAGTATTCAACCTAATGTGGCTGTTGTGTGTTTTGAATTGAGAAAAGAATTTACTCAGGTAGGAAATAATAGGTTGATTGATATTTTCACAGAGCTTGAAATAAGTTCGAAGCTTTTTGGCGTTGATAGTCGAGAAATTAAACTTTTCCCAACAATACAAGATTCAATTGGCTTTGTTAAAAAAGGGATTATTACTTTAAATGATTTGGATAAATTAGATGCACTTCACTTGTCGCTAAGACAAAGAAACGTAGTTGTTGTTTATACTCATCTTACTCATTCAAATTTAAATTATTTCAAACAGAAGGCTTATTTGTCTGGGATTAAAAACGCAAAAATTCAAGCTCTAGAATTATCAAAAATGCTTAATGCTGGTTTAGGTAAAGTGTATTCAATTAATGAGTCTAATTTACAAGTTGTCAATAATACAAAATCTGCGGTTTCTCCTAATAATTATATTTACAATCTTGCAGAGATTAATTTGGTTTTAGAGCTTGAGGTTTCCTATTTACTGAATTGAATGAGTTTTGGATTTAAATTAAATCTATAAGACCTAATTCACCTGTTGATTTGGGTATTTTATAATTCTGTATACCAAATTTTTTTAATTCTTTTTCAGTAGTAGGTCCAATTGAGACGATACTTTGTCCTTCTTTTAATTCTAACCTAGAGAAATAGGCCCTCACATTGGATGGGCTTGTAAATATTAGAACGTCGGCTTTTGGGTCTTGAAAGTTATTTTTTTCAATTGTTTTGTAAACAACTAAATCATATGTATTCTCCTGATTCGAGAAATATTTTTGAATAGTCCCTTTTGGAGATGTTGGAAACCGGAAAAAGACAAGTGCCATCATTGACTTCTTTTACAAATGCTTTACCAACGTCATTTATGTTAACAGAGTCACCAATAAAATCAATTTTGGAAACATGTTTCATAAGTTCTCTGTGCGTTCCTCGTCCAACGCAGGCTATTTTTCGATTGTTAAGATGAAGTTTTTGTTTAAAAAAGAAGCGTACGGAGTTTTTACTTGTAAAAAAAATCCAGTTTGTTTTTGGAACATTTTTAACGTGGTTAATTTCAAAAAGAATTAAAGATTCCGCAACTATGGTATATTCTTTTGGAATACATTTTGATTTAAAAAAGCTGTTTTTATCAAGGCTTTTTGAAACAAAAACCCTTTTGGAAATTAGTTTTTTTTTAAGGCGCTAACAATTGAGTCAGCTGCATCGTTTTCAGATCTAAAACTGGATTGAACTCTTTTCAAAGAGCCATCTTTTTGTCCTAAAGCAGCCCAGACTTCATATTTCCCATTAATTTTCTCTGCGTAAACTCCCAGGGGTAGTTGGCATCCTCCATTTAGTTTGTTTAAAACGCCTCTTTCAATATCAATGATAGATTTTATTGCTGGATTATTGATTTTAGAAACGTATTTTTTAGTTTCTTCATCGTTAGATCGAGTTTGTAAACCCAATACTCCTTGGGCTGGAGCAGGAACAAAATCTTGTGGTTTTAAAATTTCTACTTGAAATTCTGATAAATCAATTTTTAATCGAGAAACTCCAGCATTGGCTAAAACAATAGCGTCATAATTTCCATCGCGAAGCTTATCAATTCTTGTTGGAACATTTCCTCTTAAATCCGTTATGTTTAAATCCGAACGAAAGGCACTCAAAATGGCTTTTCTTCTTACGGATGAGGTTCCAACTATTGCGTTTTCTTTTAACATTAACTGTTTTGTTGGGTCATAAGCATGTTTTTTTATTAATAGGATATCTGATGGGTCTTCTCTATCTGAAACTGCAACAATTTCTAATCCATCGGGTTGGTTTGTTTCAAGGTCCTTAAGAGAGTGGACAGCAAGGTCAATAGATTCATCTAATAGGGCATCTTCAATTTCTTTAGTAAAAAACCCTTTGCCTTCTAATTTATCAAAACTAAGGTGTTGGATTTTATCCCCTTGAGTTTTAATGATATGAATTTCTACTTCACAACCTAAGTTTTCTAACTTGTTTTTTACAAAGTTGGCTTGCCATAATGCTAAATCACTACCTCTCGTTCCTATTTTAATTAATGCCATATTACTAATTTAGGGTAAAGCAGTTAAGATTTCATCAAATATAATTATGTTTTTAAATCATAGTATAAATTTCCTATATTATAACCAGTGTTTAGAAGATTTAATTTATGTTTGGTTTAATGTTTAAATGGGGATTAAAAAGAATCTTGTTTTTTGTAGGGTTACTGCTTTTCTTTTCATTTGCAATGAACTCTGATCAAAATAATTATGGCATTACCATAAAGAAAACCATTAAAAAGGTTGGAAATCATCTATATCAAGTCGCCATTGAATTTCGTAATCGGGATTTAGTGAATGGAATTGCTAAGTACGAGGCTAAACTTCCCCTTTCAGCAGATTTTGTTAACGAAGTAAGTAAGGATAAAACTGTAAATTTTAAAGTGGATAAAAGAAAAATAAAAATTATTTGGATGCATCTCAGAAATAATAAATCATATTCTACAGTCTTTCAAATTAAGTCTCATCGCTCAATGAAAAAATTAAAGATGTTGGGTGATTTTCATGGCCATAAAAATGGCCAACAATTTACGCTAAAAGATACAACCTCTTTTATAATGCAATAAATTTCAAACTCTTTAGTTTTGTTGAATCACTATTAGTTTTTGTTTAAGCATTTCTTTCACAGAATATTCAATTCCGCCAAGCCCTTCACCACTTAGGCCTTGTCCACCAAAAGGCATCCAGTCTACTCGAAATGCTGGATGCGTATTAACCATAACTGCAGCACCATTTAATTTTTGGGTAAATTCTAATGCAGAGTTAATAGTGCTGGTATAAGCGGCTGATTGGAAAATATAGGGAGAATTGTTTGCTAAATTTATGGCATCTTCTGTTTCTTTATATGAATAAATGCAAATTACTGGACCAAATATTTCTTCCTTACTTACTAAGCTTTCATGATTGGGGTTTAAGAGCACGGTAGGTTCGTAACAATTATTTTGAAGTTTATTGCCGCCGCAAATTAGATTGGCTCCCTCATTTATGGCAAGTTGGACCCAATTATCAATTCTGTCCAGTGCTAATTTTGAAATTAAAGGGCCAATGAGTGTGTTCTTATTTAATGGATTTCCTATTTTTTGTACTTGAGCTTGAAGGTTTAATTGAGAAATAAATGCGTCTAAAATATCTTCATGAACATATATTCTTTGAGCTGAAACACAAACTTGCCCAGCATGGTAAAATCCTGCTTTTGCAATTTGAGGAACTGCTTTACTTAAGTTAGCATCTTTCTCTACGATAACTGGGGCATTCCCTCCGTGCTCTAAACCGATTTTAACACCAGGCGCCATATTTTGTTTTATGGACCAACCAACTTCACTTGAGCCTATAAATGAAATATAGCCGATTAAATTACTTTTTGCTATTTCGGCAGTTGTTTCATTACTACATAAAAGGTATGTGCACCATTCTTTAGGTAATTCTGATTCATAAATTAGTTCAATTATTTTTTGACTCACTAATGGAGTAGATAATGCTGGTTTATAAAGAACCGGACATCCTGCAGCTAAACAGGGAACAATTTGATGAATGGCTAAATTGATTGGGTGGTTAAATGCACTTATTGAAAACACAACTCCTATTGGTTTTTTTTGAGTGTAGGCGAGTTTATTTTTACTTGCAGAATTCAAATTCATAGGAATCATTTCTCCGTTGATATTTCGAATGGCATGAATGCCTAATTTAATTCCTTCTAATGCACGGTCCATTTCAATTTTTGTATCCTGAATTGGTTTCCCGCCTTCCATTGCGCTTAATTCAATAAGTTCATGGTTGTTTTTTTTAAGCAAATGGTATAGATTTTCAAGAACTTGAATCCTTTGCTCTTTTGGTAATCCATTTGGGTTTTCTTGATGAAGTTTATGGGCTTTACTTAGTTTTTCTAGGGCTTCTTCTTTAGAAATTATTTTTAGTGTTGAAAGAGTATCAGAGGTAAATGGATTGATTATATTCAAGTTTGTCATGCTTTAAAATTAAGCAAAGACAATGACCCTTTTAATCAGTTTGTTTAAAAAAATAAAATTAATTTATGCAAAAAGATTTTGGAAAACTTGTTCAATTTTTTTCGCTTTGAAAATAGTTATTCCATTTTGGTTTTTTAGTGCGCTAAAATCATTGTATTCTGAGACGTATATTTTTTCGAAACCTAGTTTTTGTGCTTCAGCAATTCGAGCTGAAATCTTTTGAACGGGTCTTACCTCTCCAGATAATCCAACCTCTCCAGCAAAGCAGACCTTGCTTGATATAGAAATGTCTTCTCTGCTGGATACAATAGCAGCTAGTATGGCCAAATCAGATGCAGGGTCTTCAATTTTTATTCCCCCAGTTATATTCAAGAATATATCTTCCAGACCTACCTTAAAACCGCATTTCTTTTCAAGAACAGCAAGGAGCATATTCATTCTTCTCGAATCAAAACCTGTTGTTGAGCGCTGAGGAGTTCCATAAGCTGCTCTTGAAACGAGAGCTTGTGTTTCAATCATGAGTGGCCTAGCGCCTTCTAAATTAGCAGTTATGGCTATTCCGCTTAAATCTTCTTCTCGTGCTGATATGAGTATTTTTGAAGGGTCATTTACGGGTTTTAGCCCTGATTCTAACATTTCATATATCCCTAGTTCATTCGTGGATCCAAATCTATTTTTTATACTTCTTACAATTCTATAGAAATGATTTCGGTCTCCTTCAAATTGAAGAACGGTATCTACCATATGTTCCAGAACCTTAGGGCCAGCCAAACTGCCTTCTTTATTGATGTGCCCTATTATAAATGTAGGTAAAGCTAAACTTTTTGAAAATGCTAAAATCTCAAACGTACATTCCCTAATTTGTGAGACGGTTCCTGGCGCGGAATCTAACTTATCGGAGTGAAGTGTTTGAATGGAATCGATAATTAGTATGTCAGGCTGAATGTTTTCGGCTGCTTTTTTAATTATTGAAGTATCTGTTTCAGTAAGAATAAAAATATTGTTTGAAATTTCTGATTGTACTCTATCTGCTCTAGTTTTTATTTGTTCGTCACTCTCTTCTCCTGATACATAAAGGACTTTAAATTGTGGATTTGATAATGCCACTTGGAGCATTAAGGTTGATTTTCCAATTCCTGGTTCTCCACCAAATAGAATTAATGAGCCAGGAATTGCTCCACCACCTAAAACACGATTTAATTCACAATCCGAAAAAACTAGTCTTTTTTGAGTGAGTGGTTCTACCTCATTTAGTGATTTCGCTTTTTTAGCTATTCGTGAACTTTTTGAAGAATCAGATAGTGTAGATGAAGTTGAAATAATTTCCTCTATGAATGAATTCCAAGAACTACATTGAGGACACTTACCTAACCATTTGGCTGATTGATTACCACAACTTTGACAAACAAATGTTGTTTTTTTTTTGGCCAAGTTTAGTCTTTTATTGCCTTTTCAAACTCATACCATTCAGAACCATTGCCCGTCTCTAAACGAATCGTTAGGTAAGATTGAGAAATTGCTTGAATCTCCCAATCTCCTTCATATACCATTTGGTTACAATATTGTTGTTCTAATGCTATAGAGAGGACGCCATTTTTAAGTACATAAGGGCCATAATTACAGGTGTCCAATTCACCAGTCAAAATCTCGTTATCATTTCCATCAGTTGACATCATGTAGACTTTACTTTCCTTGAAATACCATCTGTAGTCAATGCCATCAACAGGTTTTGTAAGTAATATCCATTCACCAAGTAAATACTCTTTATTTTGCTTGCTACAAGAAACCAATACTATTGAACTAACAAATCCAATTAATGCTATGTAAATGTATTTTTTCATGATCCCGTAATTAAAATGTGAATATACAAACAATTTAACTTTTACTAAAACTTTGAATCTTAGTTACAATCTTACTCGTTGAATAACCAGGAAGAAATGGAATAATCTCAACTTGACCTCCGTAATTTTTCACTTCTTCTGCTCCAACAATTGTTTCAAATGTGTAATCTCCCCCCTTTACCAATATATTAGGTTTTAGGCTCTGAATTAAATTAAGCGGAGTGTCTTCATTAAAAACTACTATTAAATCAATGCATTCAAAGCCAGCTAATAGTTTAGATCGAGATTGCGTTGAATTAACGGGTCTTGAAGGACCTTTTAATTTTTTCACAGAGTTTGATGAGTTGACTCCAACTATTAATTTACTCCCTAAATCTTTCGCTTTGCATAAGTAATCAAGGTGCCCTAAATGTAAAATATCGAAGCAACCATTTGTAAACACAATGGTCTCATTTTTTGAAATCCAATCTTGAACAGTATTTTTTCCTTGTTCAATAGTTTGAATTTTTTTTTCAATTTTTTTTAGGCTCGACAATTACTTTAGTTTATTGGTAGACGTATTCGGAAATACAATGGTTGGCTTAAATTGTTTCGCTTTTTCAAAATCCATTTGAGCATAGGCAATAATGATAATGATATCTCCAACAGCTACTCTTCTGGCAGCAGGACCATTTAAACATACGTTTCCTGAACCTCTTTCTCCTTTAATTACATAGGTTTCTAAACGTTCACCATTATTAATATTAACAATTTGCACTTTTTCACCTTCGATAACATTTCCAGCTTCCATGATGTCCTCATCAATGGTCACGCTTCCAATGTAGTTTAAATCTGCTTCAGTAACAGTTACTCTGTGAATTTTGGATTTTAGAACCTCAACTAACATCCTGCAAAATTACAACTATTTGTTAAATAATTTAGTGACTCTTTTCTTTACTCAATTATAATATTATTGAATACATCAAAAAGGTTGAAAAACAAAAGGAGCTCTCGAGAGCTCCTTTTATTGAGGTTGCGGACGGAATCGAACCGCCGTAGCAGGTTTTGCAGACCTGTGCCTAGCCACTCGGCCACGCAACCTTTTATATTTAAGAGATACAAATATACTATAAACCTTGGTTTAATAAAAACGAAGATTTACTTATTGTTTGAATTACACATTGTTTAGTCACAAGCATGTTAATGCTGGATTTATTTGAGTATATTTTTCGGTAAAGCATACTTTAAAAGAATATTCCTATCTGTTGATAAACTTTTTTGAAAAAGATATCAACAAACAATTCATATCAAATGCTTATTTTTACCTAGATTAATTCTAAATAAGTACATGATTCCAAGTAAAGAAAAAGTTTTAGAAGCATTGACTTCTGTTCAGGAGCCAGATTTAAAAAAGAATATTGTAGAGTTAAATTTGGTTGAAGATGTTGTTTGTGAGGAGGGGTTACTTACTTTTTTAGTAAAGGTTCACAATCCAGCAATGCATAGCCGAAAAAAAATGGAAGAGGCATGCGAGTTTGCAATCCACCGGTTTATTTCCAAGGAGATTAATGTTGTTGTAAAGGTAGTTCCGTTGCCCTTAGATCGTGACCCCGATCAACGAAAAATACTTCCTGGTGTGAAAAATATTATTGCAGTATCATCAGGTAAAGGTGGAGTTGGAAAATCAACAATTACTTCAAATTTAGCGGTTGGACTGGCTGAACTTGGATACAGTGTTGGTTTAGTTGATGCTGATATTTATGGGCCTAGTATGCCATTAATGTTTGATGTTGCTAATGAAAAGCCATCTACAGTTGATGTTGAAGGTAAAAATTATATTAAACCTATAGAGAGTTATGGGGTTAAACTATTGTCTATTGGGTTTTTTGCCGACGCAAATCAAGCAATTGTATGGAGAGGTCCAATGGCCAGTAAAGCATTGCGTCAGATGTTTATGGATACCTATTGGGGTAATTTGGATTATTTATTGATTGATTTACCTCCAGGAACAGGGGATATTCATTTGAGTTTAGTTCAAACCGTCCCTGTTACAGGAGCAGTTGTGGTTTCTACTCCTCAGGGAATTGCTTTAGCAGATGCTAAGAAAGGAGTTGGGATGTTCCAATTGGAAAATATAAATGTTCCAGTACTTGGCATCGTTGAGAACATGGCTTATTTCACTCCAGCGGAGCTGCCTGATAGCAAGTACTACATATTTGGAAAAGAGGGTGGTACTCAATTGGCAGAGCAGCTAGGAGTGAAATTGCTTGGGCAAATTCCTCTTGTTCAAAGTATCTGTGAAGCGGGCGAAGCTGGAAGGCCTGCTATTTTGCAAGAAACTACCCCGCAGGCAATTGCGTTAAAGGAATTGGTTATTGAGGTGGATAAAGCTACTGAAAATAGGAATAGAACACTTGGACCAACAAAGTTGGTTAAGTTAAATAATTAACACAATTTAAATCGATGAATAAACAGGAAATATTGTCCAAAGTTGAAGTTGGTTTGGGAAAAGTTCGCCCATTTTTGCATTCAGATGGCGGAGATGTCAAAATTGTTGAGTTATCGGAAGATGGAGTTTTGAAATTGGAGTTTGTTGGGAGTTGCAGTTCCTGCTCTATGAGTAACATGACGTTTACGTCTGGAATTGAAGAAAATATTTTAAGAGAAGCTCCAGAGATAAAGTCAATTATTGTTGTCAATTTGACCCCAAACTAAAAAATGATTTAAAAATGCCCTAAATCTTCTATAATTAGGGGATTAGTGTTATTTTTGCACATTCAAAAATTGAGAAAATACGTAATTCTTTGAATTACAATAATAAATATTGAGGTGTATTCTGCATTCAGAACCCTCCTTACAGGTAATATGTCACGAATGACACATGAAATAAAAGATGAGGTAACGATATTATTTGCTGGTGATTCAGGAGATGGTATTCAGTTAACTGGAGGACAGTTTACGGATACTGCTGCTTTGGTGGGTAATGATATTAGTACTTTTCCCAATTTTCCTGCGGAGATTAGAGCTCCCCAAGGAACAGTTGCTGGGGTTTCGGGATTTCAGTTGCATTTTGGAAGTATTCAGCTATATACGCCTGGTGATCGAGCGGATGTATTAGTAGTAATGAACGCTGCTGCATTAAAATCAAATTTGCAATCTCTTAAAAAGGGAGGGATTGTTATTGCTAATATCGCGGGTTTTGATAAAAAGAATTTACGTCTTGCTAAGTATGAAGATGGGGTAAACCCTCTAACTGATGGAACTCTAGATGGATATAAAATTCATGAGGTTGATGTTACTAAAATCACTCGTGAAACCTTAAAAGAATCTGGTTTAAGTAATAAAATTGTAGACCGATCGAAAAATATGTTTGTTCTGGGTTTCCTGTACTGGATGTATAATAGGAAATTAGACAATACGATTAAATTTATTGAATCTAAGTTTGCGAAAAAGCCGGAATTAATTGAATCGAATATTGCTGTTTTAAAAGCAGGGTATCATTATGGAGACACTGCAGAGGCTATTGCTTCTCGGTTTGAAGTAAAACCAGCAAATATAAAGCCTGGAACATACAGAAATATAATGGGTAATCAAGCCACCGCTATTGGTCTGATTTCTGCAAGCCAAAAAACTGGGTTGGAGTTGTTTTGTGGAACGTACCCCATTACCCCAGCCTCTGATATTCTTCACTTTTTATCAAAGTATAAAAATTTTGGTGTAAAAACGTTTCAGGCTGAAGATGAGATTGCCGGTATTTGCTCTACCATAGGGGCTGTATTTGGAGGAGCATTGGGAGTGACTACTTCATCAGGTCCAGGAATTGCTTTGAAAGGAGAAGCCATTGGTTTAGCGGGTATGTTTGAATTGCCGTTAGTTATTATTAATGTTCAGCGGGGAGGTCCTTCTACAGGATTGCCCACTAAAACTGAGCAAGCTGATTTATTTCAAGCCATGTATGGAAGAAATGGAGAATCTCCTGTTCCAGTCATTGCTGCACAATCACCAAAGGATTGTTTTGATAGTGCTTTTGAAGCTTGTAGAATAGCTATTGAACATATGACTCCTGTTTTTTTATTAACGGATGGTTATATTGCTAATGGTTCCGAGCCCTGGGAAGTTCACAAATCAGAGAATTTGCCAGATATTGAATTTAAATTTGCTCCCTCAAGAAAGGAGGAAGATCCAGCGTTTTTACCATACAAGAGAAATGAAAAACTTGTTCGTCCATGGGCTATCCCTGGAACAGAGGGCTTAGCACATAGAATTGGTGGTTTGGAAAAAGACTTTGAGACGGGTAATGTTTCTTATGACCCAGATAATCATGAGAAAATGGTTAAGACTCGTCAGGAAAAAGTAGATAGAATTGCGGATAATATACCACATCAAATTATAGAAACTGGCGAAGAGTCTGGAGATGTGCTTTTGTATAGCTGGGGGTCAACTTACGGAGCGGTTAAAACCGCTACAAGGCAATTAATTGAAGAGGGCTTCAAAGTTTCACATGCACATGTTAAATACTTAAATCCGCTTCCAAAAAACACAAAAGATGTTTTGTCAGGTTTTAAACATGTCATCATACCAGAGATGAATAATGGCCAATTTGTCAAAATTATCAGGGACAAATTCTTAATTGATGCTCAGGGTTTAAATAAAATTAAAGGACTTCCGTTTGCAACCGAAGAAATTGTGGTTAAGGTAAAAGAAGTTTTGGCTTAAAAATATTGTGATGACTGATGTTAAGGAAAAGAAAATAACAGCAAAAGACTATTCGTCGGATCAAGATGTAAAGTGGTGTCCTGGATGTGGTGATTATTCTATCTTGAAGCAGGTTCAAGGAGTTTGTGCTGAGCTTGAGCTAAATAAGGATAAAACTGTTTTTATTTCAGGAATAGGTTGTTCGTCTCGATTTCCATATTATATGGATACATATGGTATGCACAGTATTCATGGAAGAGGGCCAGCATTTGTTTCTGGTTTAAAAGTGGCTCGTCCGGATTTAAATGTCTGGATGGTTACTGGAGACGGGGATGCGCTTTCTATCGGCGGTAATCACTTCATTCATTTATTGAGAAGAAATGTTGATGTTAATGTGCTTTTGTTCAATAATCAAATTTACGGTTTAACAAAAGGACAATATTCGCCCACCTCTGAGAAAGGAAAGGTGACTAAATCGACTCCTTTTGGCTCAATTGACCATCCATTTAATCCATCTTCATTGGCTTTGGGGTCGGACGGGACTTTTGTGGCTCGAACAATGGATAGGGATCCAAAAAGTATGAGAACTATTTTGCATGAAGCTCAAAAACATAAAGGAACTGCACTTGTTGAGATATATCAAAATTGTAACATCTTTAATGATGGAGCATTTTTGCCATTGACGGATAGAACCACAAAACCAGATAATACAATATTTGTTGAGCATGGTGAACCTTTGCTTTTTGGAGCAAAAAAAGAAAAAGCTATTATTTTAGACGATTTCAAGCCTACAATCGTTAATGTTGACGAAGTTGATGCGTCTCAAATATGGATTCACAACAAACATGATCGAGTAAAAGCTTCTATTCTTACAAGATTCTTTGATGATCCAAGAGAAGAAGGAGGGTTGCCTCGGCCATTTGGGATTTTTTATCAAGAGGAACGTCATGTTTATGAAAGTGGAGTTCAGATGCAAATTGATAAGCATATTGACGCAAAGGGATTACCTGATTTAGATGCTCTACTTGAAGGGCCCAATACCTGGAGCATTAAATAAGAAAATAAATCGTTAAATTATCACCGACTTTTTATGTAATGGTCGGTTTTTTTTGTTCATAACCTCACCTTCTTATTCGTATATTTATGGATAATAGTTTCTATTTTTGCTGGCTTCACTTTGTTTATGTGGAATAAGATATCTCATACTATTTTAAGGCACCGAATTTGGGTTATAGCTGCTCTAGTCATTATAACAGGTTTTTTAGCCACAAATTTGAGCTATAATAAGGTTTCCTATGACCTTTCTCGATTGCTTCCAGTTGGAGACTCTACATCTATTGTTTTTCAAGAATTCAAAGAGACGTTTGGAGTTAACGATAATGTCTACTTAGTTTCAACAGAAGATTCCAGTTTGTTTGAGTTGAGTAAGTTTCAGAACTATTATGATTTTTGTCAAAATCTTCAGAAAGAAATTGCAGTAGATAGTGTTTTTTCAGTTGCCAATTTTGGTTATTTAAAATTGGATAAAGAAACGAAAACATTCCAATTGGAAAAGGCATTTAAGAAACGACCTGAAACTCAGTTGCAAATTGATTCAGCAATTGATTTACTGCACAATCAACCTTTTTATGAGGGTATTTTATACTTACCTCAATCCGATATTTCATTGCTTGCAATTGAATTTAATCCAATTTATTTGGCAAAAGAGAACAGGAATGAATATGTGCTCTCAGTTACTCAACAAATTGAACAGTTTTCAGAAGAAAATAATCTGAAATTCAATCACTCAGGAATGCCTTTTATCCGAGCAAAATTAAGCTCTCAAGTACGTGATGAAATTCTATTATTTATCGGTTTAGCCTTCATTTTAACGGCGTTATTATTGTATTTCTTTTTAAGAGCTCCAAGAGCGGTACTTGTTTCTTTATTGATTGTAAGTGTTGGAGTGGTTTGGTTATTTGGCTCACTAGGACTTTTACATAGATTAGCAGACAATGGTTACTTTACTAGCTTAAAGTTTAATATTAATATACTCACAAGTTTAGTTCCTCCACTGGTAATTGTAATAGGTATCCCAAACTGTATTTTTTTAATTAATAAATATTTTGATGAATACAGAGACCACAATAATCAAGCGTTAGCACTGAAGCGCGTAATTCAAAAAATTGGAGGTGCAACTTTTATGACAAATATTACAACGGCAAGTGGTTTTGCTACCTTTATTTTTGCCTCAAGTGATATTCTTAAGGAGTTTGGAATAGTTGCTTCTATAAGCATAATGGGCGTTTTTATACTTTCTATTTTATTATTGCCGATAATATATAGTTACTTATCCCCACCACACGAAAAGCACTACAAACATTTGGATTATAGATGGACAAACGCACTCATTGATTGGTTCGTTAATGTTTGTAAAAATTATAGAGGAACCGTTTATGTGGTAATGATTTTTATTGCTGGAACAGCTGGATTTGGTTTAAGTCAGTTGGATAATAATGCACTTGTAGTGGACGATATGCCAGAAGATCATCCTGTAATGGTTGATTTACAGTATTATGAGTCAAAATTTAATGGAGTTGTTCCCTTTGAAATTATTTTAAGAGCAGGTGTTGGTCAAAAAATAACTTTGAACTCAAAAGATTCTATACCAACTTCAGATGTTAAAAATCTTCCCTTTGTGAAATATGTCAATTCTGATAGCACGGGGTCGTACACAATAGTAACTAAAAGAAACGGAGATTATATTGGTCAAATACAACAGTTTTGCAAGCAAGAAGGGCTGTCTATCTCTAATATTCATGCCGAGCAAATCAAGGGGAAGGTTCTGAAATTAAGAACCCTTAAAAAAGTCCAAAAGTTGTATGATTTATTGGATTCATACGATGAGTTTTCAAGGCCAATGTCGATGCTTGATATTCTAAAATATAGCAAGCAAGCACTTTGGGGAGGAGAGAAACAAGAATTTACGTTGCCCACTAAATTAGAATTGGGTTTTATTAATCAATACGCTTCTCAATCTAAAGACGCGTCCTCTGAAATGCTTGGGGCATTTATTTCTAAAGATGGAAGTCAATTGAGAATTGGCTTTAAAATGAAAGATGTGGGAACGAATAGGACCAAAAGTCTTATGAAGGAATTGGCCCCTAAAATTGAAAAGATATTTAAACAAAATAAATTCAGTTATTCCTTTACAGGTATTGGAGTAATTGTAGCCAAAGGTGTTGAAACGTTAATTTCAAATTTAGTGATGTCTTTATTGTTGACTGTGCTTATTATTTCTACTTTGATGGGATTAATGTTTAAAAACTTTAGGATGGTTTTAATCAGCTTATTGCCGAATATTTTGCCTTTATTTATAACCGCCGCCATAATGGGGTATTGCGGTATAAACTTAAAACCTTCAACAATTTTAGTATTTAGTATTGCTTTCGGAATATCTATTGATGATACGATTCATTTCTTAGTTAAATATCGCCAAGAACTTTCCAGTAATGATGGGGCTATTAAAACATCTGTTATCAATGCCCTAAGAGAAACAGGTTTAAGTATGTTTTATACATCTGTCGTATTATTTTTTGGTTTTGGAATTTTTATAGCGTCTGAATTTGGTGGAACGGTTGCTCTTGGAGTACTGGTAGCATTAACCCTTTTGGTTGCCATGTTATCCAATTTAATTTTATTACCTTGCTTGTTGTTAACGTTGGACAAGCTTATAACAATTAAAGCCGAAAAGGCTGATAAAAATTAGAAGTATGAAGGGGATTATTCTAGCGGGAGGGTCAGGATCAAGATTACATCCATTAACACTTTCTGTAAGTAAACAATTAATGCCTGTTTACGATAAACCAATGATTTATTATCCTTTGTCTACTTTGCTTTTAGCAGGGATTAATGAAATATTAATTATTACTACACCTCATGATCAAGAATCCTTTCAAAAACTATTGGGAGATGGCAGTAAGATTGGTTGTAGCTTTGAATACGTTGTTCAACACGAGCCAAATGGTTTAGCTCAAGCCTTTGTTTTAGGAGAAGAATTTATAGGTGATGATACTGTTGCTTTAGTTTTGGGAGATAATATTTTTTACGGTTCTGGAATGTCAAGTTTATTACAATCTAATAATAATCCTGATGGTGGTGTTGTTTATGCCTATCATGTTTCGGATCCTGAACGATATGGGGTTGTAGAATTTGATGAATCTATGCAGGCAATATATCTATTGAAGAAAAGCCAGAATTTCCAAAGTCAAATTATGCTGTTCCTGGATTGTATTTCTACGATAATGATGTTGTAGAAATTGCTAAGAATATTCAGCCATCAATTCGAGGAGAATACGAAATTACTGACGTTAACGCAGAGTATTTAAAAAGAGGAAAACTTAAGGTGAGCGTTATGAATAGAGGTACAGCTTGGTTAGATACAGGGACTTTTTCCAGTTTGATGCAAGCTGGTCAGTACGTTCAGGTAATTGAAGAGAGACAAGGGCTTAAAATTGGTTGTATAGAAGAGGTCGCTTACCGAATGGGGTTTATTAGTAGGGAGCAATTGTTAGAGTTGGCTATGCCTTTGAAAAAGAGCGGGTATGGAGTTTATATGGAAAATATTGTAAAATGATTAGAATTTTAGTTACAGGAGGAGCAGGGTTTATTGGAAGTGTATTGGTTGAAAAGCTGGTTTCCAATAAGGAAAATTACGTAGTTATCGTGGATGATTTATCTACAGGAAGTCAAGATAAGCTGCCCCATCATTTACCAAAGGATAACTGGCGTTTTGTTAAGGCTGATGTAAATGAGTACCGAGATATAGCGGAGATAATGTTAGGGAAAAAATTTGATTATGTTTTTCATTATGCAGCCCTAGTAGGTGTTCAGAGAACCCAAGAGTATCCTGTAAAGGTGTTAAAAGATATTGAAGGGTTTAAGCATGTTTTGAATCTTTCTAAAAGTACAGGAGTTAAGCGTGTTTTCTTTTCTTCTTCATCTGAAGTTTATGGGGAGCCAGTTGAATTGCCACAGCATGAGCAAACAACGCCATTAAATTCAAAAGTTCCATACGCAGTTGTTAAAAATATTGGGGAAGCATTTTTGAGATCTTACAATCAGGAGTTTGGTTTGGATTATACAATATTTCGATTTTTTAATACTTATGGACCTAAACAAAGTGATGATTTTGTAATGTCTAAGTTTCTTTATAAAGCATTAAATGGGGAGGATATTACAATATATGGAGACGGTTCTCAAACGCGGACTTTTTGTTTTTGTGATGACAATGTTGACGCCTGTTTAAAAGCTTTGTACGATAAAAAAATTATTAATGACGTCGTTAATATTGGAGGTGAACATGAAATAAGAATCATAGACTTGGCTCAAAAAATAATTGACGCAACAAATTCCTCTTCAAAAATTGTCCATTTACCTCCATTAAAAGATGGTGATATGGCAAGAAGATGCCCGGATAATACAAAAATGAGAGATTTGTTAGGGCGTGATTTAATACCAATTGATGAAGGTATTAAAAAGTTATTAGCAAGCCCTCAATTTAAAATAAACAAATAAACGCCTTGGGGATTTTGGAATACCAAGATATTATTTCTCTTGTTCAAGATGAAATAGAACAAACGAGTTACAGAGGACATCCATCTGAATTGTATGAACCTATGAATTATATGATTCAGCTTGGGGGAAAACGATTGCGTCCTGTAACGACACTTTTATCAACTCAGTTATTTTCTGGAGAAATTACAAAAGCCATACCTGCAGCAAAGGCAATAGAAGTTTTTCATAATTTCACGTTAATCCATGATGACATTATGGATAAAGCACCCTTAAGACGAGGAAAAGAAACCGTTCACAAAAAATGGAATAACAATATTGCTATTCTTTCGGGTGATACTTTGTTAATTGAGGTGTACAATCATTTTTTAGAAGGCGAATATGAAAACTTATCTCAAATATTAAAAGTATTTAATCAAACAGCCATTCACGTTTGTGAAGGTCAGCAATTGGATATGAACTTTGAGACCAGAGAGGATGTAACAATTGAAGAATATATCAATATGATTCGATTAAAAACCTCTGTATTGGTTGGTGGAGCATTTAAAATAGGAGCTCTGGTAGCTAAAGCAAATGAGTCTGAAGCAGATTTAATTTATGAATTTGGCGTAAATCTAGGAATAGCGTTTCAATTGCAGGACGATTATTTAGACTGCTTTGGTGATCCTAAAAAATTTGGTAAACAAGTCGGGGGTGATATTATATCCAATAAAAAAACCTTTATGATGCTGAAAGCTTTAGAAATTGATTCTACAGGAGAATTACAAAGTAGAGTTTCGCAAAAAGTGTTTAATCCGGAAGAAAAGGTAGAATCCGTAAAGGCTCTGTATAAAAAGTTGAAAGTTGATACTCTTGCTTTTGATCTCATGAATGAATATTACACAAAAGCTATTCATAGTTTACATCAAATTGAATCTTTGGAAGATGCTAAAAATAAAATTATTAAGTTCGCTGAAGACTTAATGAAAAGATCTTCTTAATGACTTTTCTTGAAATAAACGACAAATCTCTATATCTCAGTCAGGAGCATTATTTTGAAAAATTAAAAAGTCAATTATCAAAAGACATCAATAATGATGATTTTGATTGTCAATTGAAGCGAATTTCTTTAAATAAAAGCCAACATTTACCAATTTTAGTTCAACGCTTTTTAGAAGAAATCTTTGATAAGCAGCCTAATCTGTTTTATCAATCAATGCATCGAATTGATATTCCAGATGCAGACCTTAAAATCCAATTTACTGATTTAGGGAATGATTTTGAATGTTTGGCAGATTTAGTGTTAAGAAGAGAATTAATTAAAATTCTTATTCGAGAAAAATATTCTGAATAATTAACCAGTTATTGTTTTTCCTTTGGATAGCTTATTTTATCCAATTCGGCAATTACTCTTTCTTTTATTTTCGTGTAGGTTTCTAAATTTGCTTCATGTATTGGTTTTGATTTGGGTAGTTTTTGTCTGTACGGATCTACTTGGCGACCATTTTTCCAAAATCGGTAGCATACATGAGGACCAGTAGCTAAACCTGTTGATCCAACAAAGCCAATAACATCGCCCTGATTTACCTTAACTCCAGGCCGAATGCCCCTTTTTATTTTGTTCATGTGTAAATATTGAGTGGTATAAACAGAATTATGCCTCACTTTAACATAATTTCCATTGTATCGGTTATATTTTGCATGAGTGATTACACCATTAGCTGTAGCATATATTGGTGTCCCTTTTGGAGCCGCATAATCAGTTCCTAAATGGGGTTTGTTTCTTTTTTGTACCGGATGATAACGTCTCATTGAAAATCTTGATGAAATTCTTGAGAACTTCACAGGAGCTTTTAAAAATTGACGCCTTAGCCCTCTATTTTCCTGATCATAATATTCTGATTGCCCATTTTGTGAAAATTGAATTGCATAAAATGGTTTTTTAAAATGTTCAAAATATCCTGCTTTTATTCTTTTTATGCCTATACTTTCACCATCCACAACTATTTCATCATAAATCACTTTAAAGCGATCCCCTTTTTGAATGTGGTAAAAGTCAATGCTCCATGCATACACCTCTGATAGAGTTATTGCCAATTCAGGGTTGTAACCCTGTTTTTCAAGAGATAAGTATAGTGAACTGTTTATAACTCCAGAGGCTTCTTTAGTTACTATTTTAACTGGTTTCTTATCTCTATATATTTTTAAGGAGTCTCTTAAATCGTATACAATGAAGTTGACTCTATCAATTTCATAAACAAAAATTTGAGCTTTTTCAGTTGAATCTTTTTTTTCGAAAACAGTATAGTGTCTTCCCGCGCGCAACCTTCTTACATCAAACATTTCTTTTCCTTCTGTTGCCATTTTATTCATCATCGAATAACTTATCCCATGATTAGTGATTAAGTCACTAAAAAATTGATTCTTTTTTACTTTATCGCCCACGATTTTAAAGGAGTCAACATTAAAGCCATACAGAATTTGAGGTTCTTTGATAATAGTATCTAGTTGATCTGGATTATCAATTAATGATTCGCTCTGTTTTGGATTATTACAACCAATAAAGAAAAATGATACCAATAAACTTATAAAAAACAGAAGAGCCTTTGAATTTTGCATCCTTAAGATTAATTGATAAATAGTTTTTTGGTAAGAGTTAATGTATATATAAATTAATGAGCTTAAGTGTATTATTGCTTTTTGGTTTAAAATATCAATTATAAATTTCTACCTAAGGCAATTGATAATGTTAGTTTGGCTTGGTTAAGAAGACTTAGACGAATCAGTAAATTATTGATTTCTTCTGAGGAAGTAAATAATTTTATTTTTGCATTAACTTCATTAATTTCTTCTTTTATTTTCCCAAGTTTTAGTCTATTGAGTGCTACTGTTATTGCTAACTTAATTTTATCTTGTTCGGTGGTTACATATATAGAATGTTTTTCCCAGTCATTGAGTATATGTCTTTCCTCCGTGATTTCAATGACCTGCTTTACTAAATTTGCTTCACTGCTTTGTAAAAAAAACTTTTCGGTAGGAATTTCCCCCTCATGGTATTTTATTTTAAATGTTTCCCAAATTAATTTGTGTTGAGGATGTTCAAATTTAATTTCATCGTGTGAAATATCTTCAATCACCATTTGAGCAACAGATATTGGATATTGTTTTGTAGCTTTTTGAACACCTTCCTTTATTTCTGTATCATAATTGGGGTTGTCAACGAAAAGTTCAAAATGTCCATATTTAAGCAATAGCCTTAATAGGTATGCTTCGTGGTATCTATTTTCGCGTACGGTAGTTTTATTTTTGTTGCCATTTTCTAAGCTAGTTTGTTCCCTCTGTTTATACTCTATATTGTTGGGGGCAAAATCTGGCAAAGGAGCATCAAGTCTAGGGTCTGTTACTGCTGAATTCCTTTTTCCCTTTTGTTCTTTTTCGAAATTTGTCCTTCTAATTTTGTTGAGTTCATTAACAATATTTTGTTCTCCAATATTCAGTAATTTTGATGCTTCTTGTGTATACACAGAGCGAACAATCATATCCGGTATTATAGCAATGGACTGAACAACATCCTTAATAAGTTCTGCTCTTTTTATTGGGTCTTTTTTGGCATCTTTTAAAAGAATGGAAGTTTTAAAATTGATAAAATCCTGTTTGTGTTTGTCTATGTATTCCTCGAGTTCAACACGTGTATTTGATCTTGCAAAGCTATCTGGATCTTCTCCATTTGGGAAGGTAACAACTTTAACATTCATACCTTCTTTAAGAATTAAATCAATACCTCTGAAAGAGGCTTTTATTCCTGCTTCATCGCCATCATAAAGCACAGTGATATTAGGGGTGAACCTCTTTATTAATTTAATTTGTCCTTGAGTTAAAGAAGTTCCGCTAGAAGCCACCACATTCTCAATGCCTTTTTGATGCAATGAGATAACATCAGTATACCCTTCAACTAGAAAACAATTATCGTGTTGAATTAACGACCTTTTTCCAAGGTACAATCCATATAAAACATCACTTTTATGATAAATATCCGTTTCAGGAGAGTTAAGGTATTTTGCCGCTTTTTTATTAGTTTGAAGAATTCGAGCTCCAAAACCAATGGTTCTTCCAGAAAGATTGTGAATTGGAAAGATGACTCTTCCAAAAAATCGATCGTATAATTTGTTGTTTCTTTCAGAAGTTAAGCCTGAATCAACTAAATTTTCTTTTTTATAACCTTTGTCAAGAGCAATTTTTGTAAGATGATTGCGCTCTTCAAAGGAATAGCCCAAACCAAATTTTTCTATCATTTCAGTAGAAACACCTCTTCCTTTAAAGTATCCTAAACCTACTGATTTTCCTTCATCAGTTTCGTGGAGGTTTTTCACAAATTGTTCTTTTGCAAATTTTGAAACTAAAAACAGAGACTCTCTTTTGTCCAATTTTAGTTTTTCATCTGCACTAATTTCTTTTTCCTCTACGGTTATATTATACTTTTTTGCAAGATACTTTAATGCCTCTGGATAAGACATTTGCTCATGCTCCATAACAAAATTCACAGCATTTCCAGAAACACCGCACCCAAAGCATTTATAAATCCCTTTTGCAGGAGAAACTGTAAATGAGGGTGTTTTTTCGTTGTGAAAAGGACAATGTCCTAGGAAGTTAACACCTCTTTTTTTTAAGGCAACAAAATCATTAATAACCTCATCAACTCGAGATTCATTAATTATTTTATCTACTGTTTCCTTTGGAATCATAGGTTATGTGTGTACCAAGCAAATAGCTTTAAGGCAATCGATTGGTGTAAAAGTAACTATTAAACACTGAATGATAAATAAATTAAAACAGAATATTATTACCCATAACACGATGTATTGTGCGGTTTTAAATAGTCAAATACTGATTTATATTTGCTAAATGATAGAGTAATTTATTTTGTTAGAATGTCCATTTCTTTTCCAATCTGCATTCCAAATTTCCGAATCTTCTCCGCCACAACATTTTCTTTTGTTGATTGATCTAATGAGTCTGCAAGTGTCATCAACGTTTGGAAATGAAAATATTTCATTTCATCTACCATCATTTCTTTTGTCCATAAATCAACGCGTTTGGCTACTTTTTCATTTCCATCCCACACTGAAATCATTAATGCTTTAATTTCTTCTTGGGAAACTCCACCTCCTTCAGATGCTGTCCATTCTAATTTTTCAGGAATATGATTTTCGTCTAAAGTAACCGTAAACTTAATTTCTTTTTTCATACTATACTCTATGGATTATATTTTGAGTCTCTAAAAATAGTCGTAAAATCTGTATTTACCATTAATGCACTTAAAGTAACATCTGGGTTTTTTTCCATATAGTCCTTGATTATCCTATAACCGATAAAAATACCGGCTCTTCCAGGAGAGTCTCTTTCCAATGAAGAAACAAAAGGTCCATGCTGTATGAATTTTTTATAATTGCGGTAATCTTTTGAAAACAGGTGTTTTTTCATAGCAAGATGTTTCCAAAAGGATTTTTCATGACTATAGCACCAAACCATTTGATTGGTGGTAAATTGAAATCGTATTGAATCCATTAATTTCGGCATCATGGCTTCAACAAAATATTCAAGTTTCCCAAGCCCAATCATATTATCAAGTAGGGTTTCCCCATGGATATAATTTTCAAACTTTTTTTGAGCGAAAGCTCTTACCACAACAGGTGTTATGTATTCAGGATTATTGTTTTTTGAAATGTATTTAGGAATTTGAAGTTGGTTGTAAGCTTCGTAATCCTCTCCATAAAAAAGGTCAATTCCGATTAAGATTTCTTTTTTATTTACAATTATGGGTTCCTCATAATTAATTCCAGAAATATAGGTATAAACTGTTGGTAAAGGATCGTCAGGAAAGTAGTGCTTGTAATGAGAAAAGGCCAAGTTTAAATCTTTTTCCATCTTATCATAGCTACCTATTTTAGAATCCCAATCATTAAATAGTTTTATGTTGAGTTCATTGCGTAAGTAATTTTCCAATTGAATAAGTTTGGTAGGGTCTTTGTACATCCCGTTTATGAAAACCGGATATTTAGGCGCTAATTCATCCAATGAACCACTTAGATCTTCGGTATTAAGGGTAAATAAATCTTGTTCATAATGGCGATAATCTAAAGATGATTTGCTGTTGGAAACATCAATAATTAAAGATGGTTCTGAACAAGAAATTAAACCAATTGTAAATAAAAATAAAATAACGACGTTCTTCATAAAACTATCAACTGCTTTACTTAATTTCGCAAAGTTAGCTAATGAATAAAGAATTTAACTTTGAATAGCTCACTTTATTTGAAAATTTTTTTATTAAAACTCAATACAATGAAAAAAATTATTTCTTTACTAGTTATATTGACCATAGGTGTTAATTTATTTGGACAAGATATTTCAACTGGACCAGAGTTTCGGAAGCATAGATTCGGATTAAAGGGAACTCCTGGAGTTGCCTACTTCGGAGTGAATAAACCTGGTAAGAAAAACAAAGGTTTAGGATATCATATTGGAGGAGGATTGAACTACGAGTATTCGTTGAGTAAAAATGTGGCAATTGCTTCTGGATTAATTTTTTCTCAAACAGCTGGTAAAGTTGAATATTTAGACACTTTAGGATTAGACTATGTAAGTATTGCAAATGGTACTGAAACGAGTGAAAGAGCTTATAGACTTCATTCGCGATCTTATGTTTTTAAGTCCGTTGATATCCCTTTAAAATTTAAATTTAGAACTCCTGAAATAGGATATTTAACGTATTATGGAGAATTTGGATCTACGGTAAATATTATTACAGGTGCTTTCGCCAGAAAGAATTTAGTAACATTAAACAATGGAGACACGCAATCATTACTTTCAGGCAATGAATCGAGATTAGATGCACAAGATGAAGTGTTTTTTTTAAGAGGTGGCGTTAATTTTGGAGCTGGTGTAGAATGGAATGTCGCTGGCAACACCTCCCTTTTACTTGGTTTGAATGGGAACTTAGGATTTACTAATATTTTAAAGAAAAATTCTGCTTCCATAACTTATGATGATGGAGATTCTTTTAAAAGAGCAACAAATTTAAATTATGTTGCCCTTCAAGTTGGTGTTCAGTTTTAACAAAAAATAAATTGTAAAGTAAAGAGAGTATATAGGCATACTCTCTTTTTTTTATGCATACTTATTACTTCTGTTTTATCTTTGTAGTATGAAAATTGCAATAGCCCAGCTTAATCTTCATGTTGGAAATTTTGAGTCTAATCATGATAAAATAATTCAATACATTAAGTCAGCAATAAATTCAGGAAATGATTTAGTGGTATTTCCTGAATTGGCAATTTGTGGCTATCCACCGAGAGATTTTTTAGAATTCAATGATTTTATAGAAAAGTGTATTTCTAGTATTCAATCAATTGCAAAAGAAACCAAAGGCATTGCAGTAATATTAGGAGGGCCAAGTAAAAATGAAACGGGAAAAGGGAAACCCTTGTTTAATTCTGCTTATGTGCTTTCCAATGGGAAAATTCAAGAAGTAATCAGCAAAACGCTTTTGCCTACGTATGACATTTTTGATGAATACCGATACTTTGAACAAAGTAGAGGGTTTAAGGTTGTTGAAGTTGGAGGTAAAAGTATAGGTGTTGCGATTTGTGAAGATTTATGGAACATTGGAAACAACCCTCTTTATAATCAAACTCCAGCCATTGAACTGAAAGAACTGGGTGCAGAAATTATTGTAAATATTTCGGCGTCACCATTTTCATATAATCAGGATACAGAACGTAAAAAAGTACTGAAGGAAAACGCTCAAAAAACAGGCCTTCCTATTGTGTATTGCAACCATGTAGGAGCCCAAACAGAGTTGATTTTTGATGGAGGTTCATTTTTTATGAATTCAAATGGAGAAGTAATGAAACAGAGTTCTTTCTTTAATGAAGAATTGTTGGTTTCAGATTTAACAAATGGTCAATTTTCCAAAGGCGAGGTACAATCGGGCAGTAAAGTTCAATTGATTCATGATGCGTTAGTAATGGGCATTAAAGATTATTTTAAAAAATTAGGATTTAAAAAAGCAATTGTTGGCTTGAGCGGAGGTATTGATTCTGCAGTTACTTTTGCTTTAG
This sequence comes from Flavobacteriales bacterium, assembly GCA_045561495.1. GTDB lineage: Bacteria > Bacteroidota > Bacteroidia > Flavobacteriales_C. The sequence continues at coordinate 24,509 of JBJKXR010000004.1, forward strand.
CCGGAAGAGCATTGGGTTATGATAATATATATGGTATTTTAATGCCTTCTGAATATTCTTCCAATCATTCTATTGATGATGCAAAACAATTAAGTGAAAATCTTGGATCTCCTCATGAAATAGTATCTATTGAAGAAATATATTCAGCATACAACGAAAAATTAAAGCCTTTATTCAAAGACTTACCATTTGGATTAGCTGAAGAAAATTTACAAGCTAGAACTCGAGGAGTTTTATTGATGGCAATATCCAATAAATTTGGGCACATTGTTTTGAATACATCAAATAAAAGTGAGGCAGCTGTTGGTTATGGAACATTATATGGGGACATGTGTGGTGGGTTGTCTGTATTGGGAGATGTTTATAAAACAGAGGTTTTTGAATTGGCTAGATATATCAATAGGGAATCTGAGATTATACCTGAAAATTCTATTGTAAAGCCGCCTTCAGCAGAACTTCGACCAGATCAAAAGGATTCTGATTCTTTGCCAGATTACGATGTCCTAGATAAGGTATTGTTTGAATATATTGAAAACAGAAAGGGCCCAAAAGAACTTGTGCAAATGGGCCTTGATGAATCATTGGTGAATCGTGTTTTAAGAATGGTAAATTCTAGTGAGTATAAACGTTATCAAACACCACCAATTTTAAGGATAAGTCATAAGGCTTTTGGAATGGGTAGAAGGATGCCCATAGTAGCAAAATATCTTTTGTGATGTTTCAGAAAATCATTCCTATAATTTTATTCGGGGGCATTCATTTGATGTTTCTCTTTGGTGTTGTTTTTCATGCGTATAGTATGTTTTATGGACTTGTATTTTTGCCGTTACTGGCTTACTTTTTCTTTAACTATACACCCGCAACATTTAATTTAAAAGAATATTTATTCACTTTGCTATCATTTGGAGTTGGTTATGTGTTAACTACTCAAGCCGTTGATGTTTTTTCAGTAACTCCAGTTTATGCATCGGCTTTAGTAGGGATGGTTTTTTCCTTTTTTCGTTTAAAACATTTCCCCTTGTTTTCGGCCGTTGTTTATTCTGGATCCTTTGCAGGTATGGTTGCAGATTTTCATATTGAAGAGTTATACATAGCATGTTTGATTATCATAATTGGAGGGAATTTATTTTATTTCTTGAAGGACAACTTTAACGGATTAGGAGGGAAGTTAGGATCAATTGGCTTTGGAGCTATGTTATTACCAATACTACTTGGAAGAGAAAAATCATTTTTTGATGAGGTATATGATGATATCTTATCTATCGATCCGATAGGTGAATTATCGTCTAATAAAACATTGCTATTTACTATAGTTATTGCTCTTTTTGGAACAATTCTAACCTATTGGTTAAACAATAAAAGGGGATGTGGACCTATTAAAGCATCTGCTATTCCTACTTTTATTATCGCTATACCATTACAATTAATTCCAGTTTCTGGATTCATAGCATTAGTTCCCATAGTTTTTTTTGGAGCTACTTTTGTGGGTATGTCAAATGATAAAACTATTGGTTGGATGGCAGTGATTACATCTAGTGTGGTATATGCTATAATTTTTCACTTTATTCATCCATATTTCAATGGATATGGCGGCTCCTTAGGAGCAACAGCATGTTTAAGTTGTTTGATGGGAGTACTACTTCAAAAAGCTTTCAATCGCCAAACGGTAAGAGTCTAAGCCAAAACCTAAAATTATTCCTTTACATACGGGTGAAATATAGGAATGGTGACGAAACTCTTCTCTTTGATGCGTATTTGAAATATGAACTTCAATTACTGGTGATTCAATACCAGCAATTGCATCTCTTAATGCAACAGATGTATGCGTATAGGCACCTGCATTAATCACAATTCCATCATAGCTAAAACCAACCGCGTGAATTTTATCAATTAATTCACCTTCAACATTACTTTGATAGTACTCTAATTTTATTTTTTTAAAGCTCGTTTTTAGTTTTTCGAAATATTCTTCAAAAGTTGTGGAACCATATACATCCGGTTCCCTTTTTCCAAGTAAATTTAAATTCGGCCCGTTTATAATTAGGATTTTCATACTTCAAAAGTACAAAAAATGATTATTCTTTATTTTTCGTATCTATATTTATAGTAACAGGCCCATCGTTAATAAGTGACACTTTCATGTCCGCCCCAAATGCACCTGTTTTGACCTTTTTACCTGTTTTTATTTCTAAGTCAATTATAAATTTGTGACACATTTTTTCGGCGAAATTTGGTTCACCTGAAAATATAAAGCTGGGTCGGTTTCCTTTTTTTGTACTGGCAAATAGTGTGAATTGACTTACAACAAGTATCTCGCCATTAATTTCCATTACACTTTTGTTCATTTGAGCTTTATCATCAGGGAAGATTCTCAATTTGCTAATTTTACGGGTTAACCAGTTGACATCTTCATAGGTGTCTTCATTTTCAATTCCAAGAAGTACAAGCATTCCCTTTTGAATTTCTGCAACAATAACATTATTGATTTTAACCGATGCCTCAGCAACTCTTTGAATCGTAACTCTCATTATCGGTAGTTTTCTTCTTGATCATTGTTAAAAATATTGAGGTAGCTATTGTATCTGGAAAGTGCAATTTCACCATCTTCTAATGCGGACTTAACAGCGCAATGAGGCTCATTAATATGTACGCAATTATTAAATTTACATTGGGGTTTTAATTTCAGGAATTCTGGAAAGTAATTGCTCAATTCCTCGGGTTCAATATCAACAACACCTATGCCTCGGATACCAGGAGTATCAATCAAATTACCACCGTTTGGTAAGTCATACATTTCTGCGAAGGTGGTTGTATGAACCCCTTGTTGGTGAATTTCTGAAATTTCTTTTACTGCAATTTCTTCATTTGGAAGTAGTTTTTTGAGCAGGCTACTTTTTCCAACTCCGCTATTACCTGAAAGAACAGTGGTTTTTTTGTGGAAAAGAGTTTTTACTTTATCTAAATTAATTTCTTTCTCAACACTAATGGGAAGAACAGTGTAGCCTGCTTTTTGATAAATTGAATTCCAATCGGCTAAATGCTCAAGATGCTCATCTTTGTAGAGGTCTAATTTATTAACCAGAATAATAGCGGGAATATTATAAGCAGTAACACTTACTAAAAAGCGATCTATAAATTCGTTTAGGGTATTTGGCTGTGTCACGGTGGCCACTAAAACGGCTTGATCGATATTCGAAGCAATAATATGATATTGCTTTGATAGGTTTACAGATTTTCTAATTAAATAATTTTTGCGATTGTTAATTTTTGAAATGAGTCCAGTTTCTTTCCCTTTTTCCATTTCAAAATCAACAATATCGCCTACGGAAACAGGATTCGTAACTTTTAAACCTTTAATCCTTAATTTACCCTTCAGCCTACAAACGATAAAATTACCGTTATTATCACGAACCTTATACCAACTTCCAGTAGATTTGTAAACAAGACCTTTCATTACCATAAAAATAGAGTTTTTGAGTGACTCGATTAAGAATACGTATTATGTTGTTATAAATGTTTACTAAATTTAATTTTTACACATAAAATTAGGCGTATGTCAGTATCGGTAAATCAAATCACAAAAATTTACGGAAAGCAAAAAGTGTTAAATACCATCAGTTTTGAGATAGGTGCTGGAGAAGTTGTTGGTTTTTTGGGCCCAAATGGTGCAGGTAAATCAACAATGATGAAAATTTTAACCGGTTATATTACACAAAGTGAAGGTGAAGTAAAGGTTTGTGGAATAAACGTCTTAAACAATTCAATTGAATCACGAAAAAAAATAGGCTATTTGCCCGAAAATAATCCTTTGTATTTAGATATGTACGTAAGAGAGTTTCTATCTTTTATTGCAGACATTCACAAAGTAAAAAATAAAAAAGATAGGGTTAATGAAATGATTGAACTTACGGGCCTTTCCCCAGAAAAGTCCAAAAAGATACGTCAGCTTTCTAAGGGATATCGTCAACGAGTAGGATTGGCTGCAGCATTAATACATGATCCTGAAGTTTTAATTTTAGATGAACCTACAACTGGTTTAGACCCAAATCAGCTGAAAGAAATTAGAGTCTTAATTAAGTCTATTGCTGCCAAAAAAACAATTATGCTTTCTACGCATATTATGCAAGAAGTCGAGGCTATTTGTGATCGAGCTATTATTATTAAAAAAGGTGAAATAGTTGCGGATAATAAACTTGAAATATTGCAAAATAAAGGTGCGGAAATAATTGAAGTTGAATTTCAAAATCCTCTTTTAATTTCAGTATTAGAAAACATAAAAGAGGTTAAGCGTGTTGTCCAAAAATCTGAAACACGATTTGAATTGATTTCTGAAGACTCACAAGATATAAGACCCTTAATTTCGCAGTTTGCAATCGACAATTCTAATCTTGTTGTCAGTATGCAAAAAAGAGAGGAGAAAATGGAAGATATTTTTCAAAATCTTACCAGAGAATAATACTTTAAAATATTTACATTTGTTGTACAAAAAAAAGTTAAATGGCAAATTATTTATTCACTTCTGAGTCCGTATCAGAGGGACACCCTGATAAAGTGGCGGATCAAATTTCTGATGCTTTAATTGATAATTTTCTTGCTTTTGATGCACAGTCAAAAGTTGCATGTGAAACTCTTGTAACAACAGGTCAAGTAGTATTGGCTGGAGAAGTGAATTCAAAAACTTATCTAGATGTTCAAAAAATTGCACGTGACGTAATTCAAAAAATTGGATATACTAAATCAGAGTATATGTTTGAAGCCAAATCATGTGGAGTTTTATCAGCCATTCACGAACAATCTCCAGACATCAATCAGGGAGTTGATCGAGACAGTCCAGAGGAACAAGGAGCGGGTGATCAGGGTATGATGTTTGGCTATGCCACAAAAGAAACTGAAAATTATATGCCATTGGCTTTGGATCTCTCTCATAAAATATTAATTGAACATGCACGGTTGAGAAGGGAAGGGAATTTAATTCCTTACTTAAGGCCAGATGCAAAATCTCAGGTTACTATTGAGTATTCTGAAGATAATGTACCCTTAAGAATTGATTCAATAGTGCTTTCCACGCAACATGATGATTTTGATACTGAAGAATCGATGCTGGAGAAAATAAAGCAAGATGTTATTAATATATTAATACCTCGTGTGATTGAGCAATTGCCTGCTAATATTAAGCTTTTGTTTAACAACGATATTGTGTATCATATCAACCCTACAGGAAAATTTGTTATTGGTGGTCCTCACGGTGATACTGGTTTAACAGGTAGGAAAATTATTGTTGATACTTATGGTGGAAAAGGGGCACACGGAGGGGGAGCTTTTTCAGGAAAAGATCCTTCAAAAGTAGATCGCTCAGCAGCATATGCAACTCGTCATATTGCCAAAAATTTAGTAGCAGCAGGTGTTTGCGATGAAGTTTTAGTTCAAGTATCTTATGCCATTGGAGTAGTAAAACCAACGGGTATTTTTGTCAATACCTATGGAACATCAAAGGTTGAGTTAGAAGACGGAGCAATTGCTAAAATTGTTGAAGAAGTGTTCGATATGCGTCCTTATTCGATTGAGAAGAGATTGAAGTTAAGAAATCCCATTTATTTGGAAACTGCAGCATACGGTCATATGGGAAGAAAAAACCAAGTAATAAAAAAGACGTTTGTTGGGGCTGATGGAACAAGAAAACAAATAGAAGTTGAATTGTTTACTTGGGAAAAGTTAGATTTTGTTGACAAGCTTAAAAAAGCATTTGATTTATAAGTTAACTCTTAATGACTTCTTTTTTATTGTACTAATAAAAGCTATTTTATCGTATAACATACTTTTCTTTTGGTTGATCTTTTTTGAAGAAAATGATACCAATCCAAAAAATATCGATTGAGCATGTTACTGATGGATGTGCTTGAATATGCTCCCAAGCCTCTTCCATGCCGTTACTCCAATGTATGTCATCAAAAATGAAAATTGAATTTTCATGGGCTTTTTTTAAACACATATTAAAGTATTCAAGAGTAGGTTTTTTTTGATGATTTCCATCAAAAAACACATAGTCTAATTTTTCATAGCTATCTATAACTTCGGGAAGTGTATTTAAAAAATCTCCAACTTTAATTTTAACATCTTTTGCTTTAAAATTTGCAAGTACTTTTTTAGCAATTTTAGCAGTTTCTGGGCAACCTTCCATGGTTGTAAAGTTTGCTTTTTTATTAGCGCCAATTTGATAACATGCTGATATTCCCAGTGAAGTGCCCAGTTCCAACATGTTATGCGGTTCAAATTTATTGACTAAGCGGAAAAGTACTTGTCCTAACCAAGGTGCTTTGGCTGAATTGATGACTAAATCTGAAACCTTTCTTTCTTTAGAATTATTAATGGTACTTCCAGCTCCAAAATCAGTAATTTTTATTGTAGAATTATTCCTCTTTAAAACCGCTCGTATGTTTTCAATTTCTTTAAATGAGTAGAATTTTTGATTTGCTTGTAAGACGTCTTTAATAATGCTGTTTACAAATGCAGATTTTGTATTGTGCTTCGCATATAGCCAATACTTGAAATATCTACTAGCAAATTGGAATCTCTTTCGCATTTTGCAAAGAAACGACATTTAAGAGAGAAAGCCCAAAAGCTATATGGGTAAATTAAAAAAGGGCTGAATATACAGCCCTCCCTCTCTAACATCATATCCTGATTAGGGATATGTCCTGACAAGATTACTTAATAGTGATTTTTTGGATGATTTTATGTGTTATTTTATCAGCTCCTTTTGCCTTCATTTTTATTTCAACTCTACTTCCTTTTCGAAGTCCTTTAATAATATCACTTGTTGCCTTATTAATTTTTCCATTAACTAAATCTGGAAGAGGTATTATTTCATTTCCTTTGATATAAAAAATTTCCGCACTTACAATTTTAGGTGTTGATGATATGGGAAAAGATTTATCATATTTTGGATGCGCACCGACTTCTTTTAAAACGGTAGCTAAGCTTCCTGAGTTTGCTAAGCCATATCTTACACCGGGGGTCAAAATATATGGTTTTGGAAGTGATGTACTTTTCCAGGTTTGTTTAGAAACCATCTTGTTTTCACCATTAATATTGGCAAAAACTGTAATTTCAATTCTTCCGCCTTTAGAAGGCGTAAATATATATTTTCCATTTCCTTTTTGGGTAACTTTGCATGAATTGCTTGCGTTTACAGTTAAATCTTCAGAGTTTATTCCAGGTGCAGAAACACTTATTTCGTTATTCAATCCAATATACATGATGTTTAATTGATCAGAAGAAATTACTGCGCTAGGAGCCGCAACGGTGTAATTTTTCACAAATGGATAGGAAAGGAATTCACCTTTTCGTTTTGGGTTAGGGTGTGGTACCTTCATTATTCCGCCCCAAGTGTGATTTCCTGTTTTATCTGTTGTTGTTTTAAATTTTCCAATGCCTCCATCAACAGGAATACTGTCTGTTTTTCCTGTGAATTTTATTTGTCCCGTATTTTGGTAATAATCAATATCATAATCTCCTACAATAATAATGGGTTCTTGGGTTGTATCAGAAGCTGCTAGAAATATATTTGCTGAATATTCGTCTCCCTGAAGTACATAGCTTGATTGTGCAATAGATGTGGCTAATATTTTGTTCACTTTTACTTCATTAATGCCTATGTTTTCTAATAAATAGTTTATCGCTTGAGATTCCGAATTTCTAACATAACTCTGAATATTGGTTAAGTTAGCGGTTACAGCAGCTAAGGGTAAATATTCACTTATACCATTTTCCCAGGGACTTTCTACATCTTCATAGTCAATATGAGGAGGGGTTGCTAATAATTTTTCAATACCATTTATAACTGAAGTATCTTCTGGGTTAATTAATGAAATTAAACTTGATTTATACGTGTTGATTTTGTCTTTTAGCTCAGTACCATAACCTTTTACAACAAGATATTCTGCTCCAACATCTTGGTTGTCTTTACCTATAGGAACTCCGGTTTCTTCATCAATACCTCCTCCAAGTTCAATAATGTCTGCTTTATATTTTTCAATATCGGAAAATAATTGGTTGGATAATTTTTCAATGTTCAAAGCATTTTTTTGCGCTTCTATTGCTACATCTGCACCAGAAGCTGCCGCCGTTGAAATCTTTGTATAAATTGAAGTATTGGTTGAATTGAAGTTTTTTGTAGTAACATCAATGCCATCTTCTAAGAAAATAAATGCATCCAATAAGTCCTTTGATGCATTCATTGCTAACATTGCCAACAAAACAAGGTACATCATACCAATCATTTGTTGACGAGGGGTTTGTTTTACTCCTGCCATAATAACTGTTTTTATTGATTGGATAATTCTTATGAATTATCTAGGCGACAACTTGAGCTCTCGGTTGATGCTTCAGTTATTAAATACAGTTAATTAAAATGGTTACACTTTTTATTTTTAGGAGGGTAAATTATTATTCACTTTACTTTAAATTTGACTTTTTAAGTTCACATGCTTTTGATTTAAACTATCTTGATAATTGAAAGAAGTAAGTCGCTATTTAAAGGCAATTGGTCAATATAAGCAGGAATGTTTATACAATTAAGCAAGCGCTACTTCTTGTATTTTTGAATCTAGATGATCATAATTTATTGGTTTTCTAAGAACCAATTCATTATTAATTTCTTTGTCTAAATATTTAATGTATTTGTCTTTTAAAGAAGTTATAAACAGCATTTTTGTTTCTGTCTTATTTAAGTAATTCAAGGTTTTGTACAACTCACTTCCAGTTACATAAGGCATGAGAAGGTCTGTAATTACCAAGTCAGGCTGGTGTTTTAAAATTAAAGATAGCGCCTCCATTGCGTTTGTTGATTCGATTACTTTGTGGCCTTTTTTATTCAAGTAATAAGAAAGCTTTTTAAGAACAAGCAGGTTGTCATCAATTATTAGAATATTCATGGTATCAAAACTTTAAAGGGTGTTAAACACATACGTGTCCAAAGAGACAAACGTTCTTTTATTATCGACAAAATACTTTAATAAAACGATTAACAAATTATTTGCTTCTATAAGCGCTTAAGTATCAAAGGTTATTTTTATGTTTGGACTTAATACCCTGGCTTGGCAGGATAAAACAGCCCCACTTTCAACTTCATCATCAGATAATGCGATGTTATTTTCCATTTCAGCCGTACCATCTCCAACCATGCATTTGCAAACTCCACAAACTCCACCTTGGCAAGAAAAGGGAATGTCATAACCTGCTGCTAAACCTGCCTCTAATATCGATTCTCCTTTTTTTACTTTAAATTCAATGTTTTCTCCATCGAGAATAGCGTTTACGATAGTGATTTTTTTTGTTGTCACTTTTTTTTCTGTGACATTAGCGGTAAAAAGCTCGTAATGAATATTGGATGGTTCAAAATTAAATTTGTTTTCGAGTAAATTATTTATGTTGTTAGTCATTTCTTGAGGTCCACAAATGAATACTTCATTCGTTAAATTGGCAGGTGCAAATTTTTTAAATAACTTTTTAATTTTTTGGCCTTCAAGTCTTCCGGTGTGAAATCGGCTTTCTCCTTTAATTTGGCTATATATAAAATGTACAGTAAGTTTTTCGGAATATTTCTTTTTTAGTTGTTCAATCTCTTCTTTAAATATGGATAATTCAGGTGATTTGTTTCCATAAAATAAATTGATTGTACTGTTTGGTTCCTCAACTAATATCGATTTAAGAATAGAGAAAATAGGAGTAATTCCGCTCCCTGCCGCAATTAATGTATAAGACTTGGTGTTCTTTGAATTGGTTTCGACAAAGAAACTTCCATTTGGGGCTCCTATTTCTATTTGATCACCAGCCTTAAGTTCTTTGTTCGCAAAGGTTGAAAATTTACCATTAGGAATTTGTTTTACAACTACTTTAAATTGACCAGATTTTGGTGTTGAGCACAAAGAATAAGATCTTCTTATATCTTCTCCATTGATAACTTTTTTAAGTGTTAAGAATTGACCTGATTTAAATGAGAATTCATTTAATAGGGTTAGAGGGACTTCAAATTCTATGGATACAGAGTTTGACGTTTCTTTTGTGATATTTTTAATATTTAGTGTATGGAACATATTTAAAATGTATGAAAAAAATACAACATCTGTAAAAAAGTAATTACGTTTGTAGGAGAAATTGTACGTATGATTTATAAATTGATACAATTTATATTGAGGATTTATCTTCCAGTTTTATTCAAACGTATGGAGTTTAGGGGCTTAGAAAATGTTCCTCAAGATAAACCCGTTATTTTTGCGGTGAATCACCAAAATGCTTTTTTAGATGGAATTTTAGTCGCTTTAAAATTGCGTCGTCCAGTTTTCTTTTTAACTCGCTCAGATGTGTTTAAGGGCAAATGGATTGTGAAAATTTTTCAATTGCTTAACCTGGTACCTATTTTCAGAAGACAAGATGGTATGGGTGATATTACTGTTAAAAATCGTGAGACATTTAAATACTGTATCCAAGAGTTAGAAAAAAGGAAACCAATTTTAATTTTTCCAGAGGGTGAAAGTGAACCTATTCATCATTTATTTGACTTAAAAAAAGGGGTTGCACGTCTAGCCTTTGAAGCAGAATCAAAAAATAATTTCAAACTTGGGTTGCATGTTGTCCCAGTAGTTATAAATTATGAAAATCATTTCGTTGCAGGTAAAAAAGTTTTTGTTAATTATCTAAATCCAATTCTGATATCGGGTTATAAGAATTTATATTTTGAAAATGAAGTTCGATCGATGTCTGTTTTTTTAAAGAATTTGCAATATGAGATGAGGCAAAACATGATTCATATTTCTGGTGATTATGTCAAATTTAAAAGAAGGTATTGGAGAGGTATTATTCGGCAGTCACGTAATGACAAGGAAATAATAGCAGCGATAAAGTCAATTCCATATGATACGAATGAATTTTCAAAGGAAGGGTATCGATGGCAAAGAGAAAAATATAAATACAATAAGCCTAGGTCTTTTTTAATGCGCGTTTGTTATTTTTTAATTTGTTTGCCAGGATTCTTATTGTTCTTTCCAACAATTATAATTACTAAATTAATTCTTGCAAAAGTTAAGGACGAATCATTTTATTTATCCATTACGGCCTTAAGTTGGTTGTTTTTTGGTTTGGTCCAAATAATAATTGCATCTATATACATATGGAATTATACGGATTGGGATATTTTTGTGAGTTCTTTACTCATACTGTTTGCAATCGTTTATTTCACATTGCGTAACTTTTATAAACCATTTAAATCAGGCTGAGTACTCTTTTTTTCCAATTCTGGAGCTTCTGAATTAATGTAGTTAGTGAATTTCCAAATTTCTATAATTTCTTCAACATGAACCTCATAAGGTTCATAAAGTGTATTGGTTGAACACAGAAGAAATGTTTTATTTTTTTTAAGTTGATTGTATACTATTTTAAAAACAATACCTTCATCTTTGGTAATAACAATGTAAGGGTATCCATCTTTGATATAGTTCCAATTTTGAATAAATTCCCCTGTAACAAAACTACCATTTGATACAGGTGGCATAGAGTCACCAGATATTGGGAAAGTTCGATATTTCCTATCTTTTGCTAAAAATGGAAGTTGAAAAGTAGGCAATACTTTTATGTATTCTGGGTCGTATAGTCCTTGGGTATATCCTGCTTGAGCTTTTAAAGGAACCAATTCAATGTTTTCTTCATCTTCATGGTTAACTGTAGTAGTCAAAACACGGAGTTTTCTTCCGCTTACGTCAACATTAAATCCATTTTCAAGATTGGTTAGTCGAAGTTCTGAAAATTCATGCAAGTCTTCTTTTAGAAACACATCAATTGGAAGACTGAAATACTTAGAAATCTTCATCAATGTATCGAATTTTGGCTCTGCCGCCTCATTTTCGTAGGCACTCCATGTTGATCTTGTTATTTGAAGTGTGTTTGATATATCCGCTTGAGATCTAGACCTTCTTTTTCTTAATAATTTTAGGTTGCTTCCGAAATAACTCATTGACAAAAATTTTGTCAAAAGATAATAATGATTTTAAGGAATTGCAAATGTTTATTTTCACAATGAACCTATAAATGTTACGTGGATTATTAATGAGATGTTTAAAGAGTAGCGTTAATCTTATTTAGGGTTTTAAAAGCCTCCTCAATTGAGGTTATTTGATTAAAAGTAATGGCTAGTTTTCCTTTGGTTTCTTTTATTTTGCATGATTTAGGATTCTCTTGAACGAATGATAAAATTTCACCAAATCTTTTTGATTGAAAATAATTGCTGTCAGGGTTAGAAATAAAATATCCTCTAAGAATTCTGTTTTTCATGTATAATCGTTCTAAACCAATTTTTTGGGCCAGCCACTTTAGTCTCATGGTAGAAATAAGTTCATCAGTCTGATGAGGAATGTCACCGAATCTATCCTCTAAATTTTTAATAAAAATTTGGAGTTCATCCTCTTTTCTTATGTCGTTTAACTTCTTATACAAACGCAATCGTTCGTCTACTGCATTTACATAAGTTGTAGGGATGAGTATCTCCATGTCGGTTTCAATAACGCAGTCTTTAACAAAAACTCTATTTTCTTCCTTTAACTCTTCAGCATACAATTCTTTAAATTCTCCCTCTTTGAGTTCTTGAATGGCTTCATCGAGAATTTTTTGATAGGTTTCGTAACCAATATCGGATATAAATCCAGATTGTTCGCCGCCTAATAAATTTCCTGCACCACGAATATCTAAGTCTCTCATAGCGATATTAAATCCACTCCCTAAATCACTGAATTCTTCTAGAGCTCGGAGTCTTTTTCTTGCCTCAGGAGTTAAGCCGCTTTGGGGTGGTGTAATCAGAAAACAAAATGCTTTTTTGTTTGACCTTCCTACTCTTCCCCTCATTTGGTGTAAATCGCTTAAGCCAAAGTTTTGAGCTTGATTTATAATAATTGTGTTGGCATTCGTGATGTCTAATCCTGATTCAATAATTGTTGTGGCTACTAAAACATCAAAGTCGCCATTCATAAAATTCATCATTATGGATTCCAGTTTTTTACCTTCCATTTGTCCATGGCCAACCCCTATTTTTGCATTAGGAACGAGTCTTTGTAAGGTTCCAGCGACTTCTTTTATGTTCTCAACTCGATTGTGAATAAAGTACACTTGTCCACCACGAGCCAATTCATAGGAAACAGCATCACGTATAGCTTCTTCATTAAATCCTATGGTGCTGGTTTCAATTGGGTAGCGGTTGGGAGGAGGAGTGTTGATTATGCTTAGATCTCGAGCTCCTAAAAGAGAAAATTGAAGAGTTCTTGGAATTGGAGTTGCGGTAAGTGTTAGGGTGTCAAGATTTGCTTTTAATGTTTTAAGTTTATCTTTTACGGAAACTCCAAATTTTTGCTCTTCATCAATAATTAAAAGGCCTAAATCATTGTATTTAATATCTTTTGCAGCCAATCTATGCGTTCCGATTATAATATCTATTTTGCCTTCTTCTAGTTTTTTAAGGGTTTCTTTTTGGTCTTTAGCACTTCGGAATCGATTGATGTAATCGACTGTAACAGGAAACTCTTCTAGTCTTTTCGAAAAAGTTCGATAATGTTGAAATGCTAGTATAGTCGTGGGGACAAGAATTGCAACTTGTTTCCCATCAGTGGCTGATTTAAATGCCGCACGTATAGCAATCTCTGTTTTCCCAAACCCTACATCTCCACAAATTAGTCTATCCATAGGAAAGGGTTTTTCTAAGTCCTTTTTTACAGCTATTGTTGAGGTTACTTGATCGGGTGTGTCTTCAAATAAAAATGAAGCTTCAAGCTCAGTTTGTAAATACGAATCCTTACTAAATCCGAACCCTTTTGTAGCTTTTCTTTTAGCATACAACTTTATAAGGTCGTATGCGATTTTTTTAACTTTTTTCTTTGTATTCGCTTTTTTTGTTTTCCATGTATTTGTTCCCAGTTTATTTAAAGTGGGTTCTTTGCCTTCTTTACCTGAATATTTGGCTATTCTATGTAAAGATTGGATACCTACATATAGAACATCTTTGTCTTTATAAATTAGCCGAATTGATTCGGATTGTTTACCGCCTTGTTCAATGATTTCTAAGCCATCAAAAACTCCTATTCCGTAGTCGATGTGTGTAACAAAGTCACCTTTTTTAAGCCCTGTTAATTCCTTAATAGTAAGGGATTGATTGCTTTTTTTAAAGCTGTCCTTTACTCTAAATCTGTGATATCTATCAAATATTTGATGATCGGTATAGCAAATTATTTTCGTGTCTTTATCAATAAAGCCTTCATGAAGTGTGAAGTATTGTGGTGTAAATGAAAGGGTTTCCCTGATTTGTTTATCGGGAGCCTCATGGTCCTCTATAATTGAATGAATGCGTTCTATTTGTTTAGGATTGTCGCTTATAATATTTAGAGCATAATTATTAGCGTTGTTTTTTTTGATGTCGTCAATTAAAAGTGTGAAGTTTTTATTGAAATTAGGTTGAGGAGTTATGTTTAATTTTATATTTATTGCTTTTGCAAAAAATTGGGTTCCTCCATACTCGATAACCTTTGTTTTGGATATTAAATCCTTTAGTCCGTTTTTAGTAGTGTATATATCATGAGGGGGTTGGTGAATTGAATCTTTTTTAATTTGGCTCCAAGCATCCACGGCTTTCTGATATCCCTCTTCTGTTTTATCAAGTGTAAATTGAACATCCTTTACCCATATAATTGATGAGAGTCCAAAAAAGTCAATAAAGGAAGTTTGCTCCTGTTGTATTATTTTATTTTGAACATTGGGAAGAATTTGAATGTTATCATATTTCGAAATTGAAAGTTGATTAGAAGGATCAAAAGCTCGAATGCTCTCAATCTCATCACCAAAAAATTCAATCCTAAAAGGTTTGTCGTAAGAATATGACCACACATCCATTAAGCCTCCTCGAACTGCGAATTGCCCTGGTTCAACAACAAACTGTTCCCTCGAAAATTCATACTCAAATAATACATCGATTAAAAAATCCATTGGTAAGTTTTCGCCAACCTTGATTTTATGGCTGTTTTTCGATAGTTCTTTTTTAGTAATTACTTTTTCGAGTAAAGCTTCAGGATAAGTAACGATAATTTTTTTTGCTTTGTTGTTAAGTTCTGAAAGTACCTCTGCCCTTTGCACTATATTCGCATTCTGAGTTCGACTCGTTTCATAAGGAGATGTCGAACTTGCCGGATAATAAAGGGCTTTTGTTTCTCCCAAAAGGTTTTGAAGGTCATTATAAACGTATGCGGCTTCCTCCTTGTCGTTTGCAATAATAAGTTGTTTAAGTGGTTTTTTTACCTGTAATGCTGCAATCAAAACATTTAGAAAAGACCCTTTGTTTCCCTTTAAAGCTAATTTTTCATCTGTAAGAAATGAATCTTCCAGAAATGAAAATAAGGGATGCGCCTCAAAGTTTGATAGCCATTTAATAGAATTCATTGTATAAAATTACTTAAATTGAAAAATAATATTACAAAGGGAAACAAAACTATTGAATGAATCGTTGTTCAAGCTATGAAAGGTTTCTTTTTCATGTTAAAAGTGCTTGTTTAAGGGTATTTTCACTATTTTTTTTTATTATTTATTCAAAAAATTTTGATGCTATTCCAAAAAGTATATTTTTGCGGAAAATTGGACATTATTTTTAAATATTTTAGATATGTATTGGACGTTAGAACTTGCAAATTATTTGACTGATGCACCTTGGCCAGCAACAAAGGATGAGTTGATTGATTATGCAATGAGGTCTGGTGCGCCTTTAGAGGTCACTGAGAACTTACAAGAGCTGGAGGAAGAAGTAGAGTCATTCGAAAGCATTGAAGAAATTTGGCCAGATTTCCCAACAAAAGAAGATTTCCTTTTTAACGAGGATGAATATTAAAACTTTCTTATTCCCGTGAAAGCGGGATTTTCTTTTCCGAAATTGTAGAGAATAATTTTTTTTACTTAGATTCCCACTTTAACTTTAATGAATTCTTAGTTACTTCCATTTCGACTGTTTGTCCCATAATTAAAGCTCTATTATCATAAATATGTCCTGCTGGGAAATTAGTAAATATTGGAATATTTAATTCACCACAAAGGTCAAAGAGTATTTTTTCTGAAGTTTTTCCAAATGGAACAGGACTATCTTTCATTTCAGTAAAACCACCAATAATTAATCCTGCTATATTATTAAAAAATCCATTGCGCTTTAGGTTTTGAAGCATTCTATCAACGTGATAAATATATTCTGACAAGTCTTCTAAAAAAAGAATTTTACCATTTGTTTCCCCTAATGAAACAGAACCACAAAGACTATATAAAATTGATAGATTCCCTCCAATTAGTTGTCCTTTTGCTGTTCCCTCTTTGCAAAGTTCCTTAGCGGATGACTGTATTTGATATTCCATAGATCCAAGCATAATAATCTGTCTGAACGAATCAAGGGATTCTAAAGTATTTTCAGGAAAGAAAACAGGCATTGTTGCGTGGACAGTCGGAATATTAAATAGTGTATTAATGTGCGCATGAAAAACGGTAATATCACTAAATCCAATTAACCATTTTGGTCTTTTTAAAAAAGACGAGAAATCAATTTCATCAATAATCCTCACACAACCATAGCCTCCTCTTGCAGAGATAATTGCCTTTATTTCAGGGTTGTCCAACATTTTTTGAATGTCGGTTCTTCGATAATTATCATCACCACTAAACTGATTGTGTTCAGAACCTATAGTGTCTCCAATCACAACCTCCAGCCCCCAGTTTTCAAATGTTTTTATGGCGGGTTGAATTTCTTCAAATGTAATTTTTTTTGCAAAAGCAACAATTCCAATTTTGTCGCCAGGGGTTAAAAAATCAGGAGTCATAAAATAAATATACAAAACGTAATTTTGTAAATGGTGTTAATTTAATGACTTGCTTTTTGAAGTGTCAAAATTAATTAGACGATTTAAATCAGGATGTTAAGAGGTTTTTTAGAGTGGTTACTAAAATTAGTATACATCTCAGATGTGTTTGTCAAAAAGTGGATTTATACTTTCAATGTAATTTAAAACATTTTCTTTTCCTGTCTTTTTTGGAGAAGAAGTAACGAAACATGGAGGTAATTCTTCCCAGTATTTTTGTAATTCTTGCTCGTAGTTTTTGATATTAGAATTGAGTTCTTTTTGTTTGAGCTTATCAGCTTTAGTGAAAATTATTGAAAAAGCAACTCCATTTTCTCCAAGGAAAATCATGAATTCTATGTCTATTTGTTGAGGTTTTATTCTTGAATCGACTAAAACAAAAGTGTTCATTAAGTTTTCACGATTGAGGATGTAGCCCTTTATCATTTTACTCCATTCTTCTCTTGACTTTTTGCTAACCTTAGCGTATCCATATCCCGGCAAATCGCATAAATACCAATTTTCATTGATTAAAAAATGATTAATGAGTTGGGTTTTACCCGGAGTTGATGATGTTTTAGCTAAGCCTTTATTTCCACAAATCGAGTTGATTAAAGAACTCTTTCCTACATTGGACCGTCCTATAAAAGCATATTCAGGTAGGTCTGGAGTGGGACAATCTTTCCAGTGGGGTTTACTGATTATGAATTTCGAAGACGTTATTTTCATGCCTTAAAGTTAAGTAGAAATGGCAATGAAGTTAAAAGAAAAAGTTTTTAGATTATCCTTTTCTAACGTTTTCCAACCAAGGAGTTAAAATGGTATTGAATTCGACAGGATGCTCCATCATGGGGGCATGTCCACATTTATCAATCCAAAATAAATCAGAATTAGGCATTAGTCTATTGAAGTCCTCAGCAACTTCTGGAGGAGTAACAATATCTTGTTTTCCCCAAATTAAGCATACAGGAATTTTAAAATTAGGAAGGTCCTTTTCCATATTGTGACGGATAGCACTTTTTGCTAGTGCTAATATTTTGATCAACTTACTTCTATCTCCAATGATACTTAGAACTTCGTCTACCAATTCGTCGGTGGCCAAAGCAGGATCATAAAAAGTTTTTGCAGTTTTTTCACGGATATATTCTTTATCTCCTTTTCTTGGGTATTGGTTTCCAAAAGCATTTTCATACAATCCTGATGAGCCTGTTAATACCATAGAATGAACTTTTTCCGGCCAATTCGCATAATATACCAAAGAAACATGACCTCCTAAAGAGTTTCCGAGAAGCGTTACATTTTCATAACCTTTGTGATCAATGAATTTTTTTACAAATTTAGCTAAGGATTTTACTCCAGTAGTTGCAACAGGCATGTCATATAAAGGAAGCATTGGAATTACAACCTTGTACTTTCCTTTAAAATGTTCGAATAAATCTTTGAAGTTAGATAGTGCTCCAAAAAGGCCGTGTAGCAATACTATAACCTCTCCTTCACCTTCTTCTAGATACTTGAACTTACCGTCATCTTTGATTTTATACTCCATATTTTATCCAATCGATATCAAAACAAATATAGTAAAAGCGATGTGGGGTTCAAATTGTAGAAGAGAAAAAAGTGAATTCGAAGATAGAAAGCATTTTATTGTTTGATTTTAGAATCATCTTTTATCACTACTGTTTTTATACAACTATTCGGACCTTAAACTTATCAACAAATCAATTTAAACCCACTATTTCCCACTTTTATATTTTGGCTTTAAACACCAGTAAAAACTATATTTTTATCATATCATGAAACAAACTTTATGTATATTCGTTCCTAAGTTATCAACAAGGTGGTAAAGAGTGGTAAAAGGTGGTAAAAAACTTCTTACTTTTATAATATCAGTAGAAATGTTATGACAAATTTGATTGGAGAATATGAATGCAAGGTTGACGCTAAAGGGCGATTACTCGTTCCTTCAGGGTTGCGAAAGCAATTTTCTTCAGAAGCCGAGGGGAAACTATTTGTCAAGCGTGGTATTGAAAATTGTTTGGAGTTGTACCAAAAACATGATTGGGAATTTGTTTCTGAGAAAGTGAGTAGCCTTAACCAGTTTGTTAAAAAGAACAGGGCTTTTGCCCGTAAGTTCATCAGTGGTGCGACGCAACTAGAATTGGATAGTGTTGGAAGGATTAACCTTCCAAAGAATTTGTTGGAATATGCAGGAGTTAAAAAGGAATTAATCCTATTTGCATATGGTAACAAAATTGAGATTTGGGATAAGGCGGCGTACGATGCAGAATTAGATATGAGCGATAATGATTTTGCTGGTCTTGCTGAAGAAGTTATGGGAGAAGTTAACCTGGATGAATAAATGCAATACCACAAATCTGTATTATTAAAAGAAAGCGTTGATGCACTTGAAGTTTCAAATGGAGGTGTTTTTGTTGATGTCACGTTTGGTGGGGGCGGACACTCTCGAGAAATTTTAAAAAGAGCCGAAAGATGTTCTTTGTATTCTTTTGATCAAGACGAAGATGCTTTGGAAAATGAATTGGATGATGATCGATTAACATTGATTCATTCGAATTTTTCAGAGCTAGAAAATTCTTTAAAACTGTATCGAGTTGTTGAGGTTGATGGTGTTTTAGCTGATTTAGGAGTTTCCTCACATCAATTTGATGCTGAAGAAAGAGGTTTCTCAATTCGATTTGATGGTCCTTTAGATATGAGAATGGGGAAGGGTTTTGAAAAAACAGCAGCGGATATAATTGATGAATATTCTTGGGAAGAATTAGCGGGAATGTTAAGGAGTTATTCAGATTTGAAAGGTGCTGGTCGAATTGCTAGAAGGATTAAAGATGTGCATGATTCTAGCCCATTGAAAAGAACTGGTGAATTGGTTGAGGTAATAAGAAAATTAGCTCCTCCAAACAAACACAATAAGTTTTTAGCCCAGGTGTTTCAAGCATTGCGAATTGAAGTGAATAACGAAATGAAAGTTTTAAAAGAGATGCTCCAACAAACAGTAAATGTTTTAAAACCTGGCGGAAGGTTAGTGGTGATTTCTTACCATTCAATTGAAGATCGTTTGGTTAAGAACTTTATGCGTTCGGGGGATTTTTCAGGTGAAGAGAAAAAAGATTTTTTTGGGAATTCGCTTTCCCCCTATAAAGTGATTACAAGAAAACCAATTGTACCGACAGAATTTGAGATAGAAAGTAATAATAGAGCAAGAAGTGCAAAATTGAGAATAGCAAAAAAAGTTTGATTTGAAAAAACGAGTGAAAATAAAAAAATGGTTTGGTTTAAACGATAAGGTTTTCTTTAACAACCTACCCTTTGTGATCTTTTTAACATTGTTGGGGTTTTTATACATCACAAACTCGTATTACTTGGAAGACACAGTTCGAGATATGGAGAGTTTAAAAAATGAAATCAATGATCAAAACAATGAATTTGTAATTACCAAAACTCAAGTAAGCATACAAGGCCAAAGGAATGAAGTAGTTAATAAAGTTGAGAAATTAGGGTTGGTAGAGAGTAAAAAGCCTCCTTTTCAATTACAAGAATATAGCAAAACAGAAAGTAAATAAATAATTGGAATCAAAATCACACATATTAAAAAGGGTTTATCTTTTCTTTTTTTTATTGGTAGCATTTAGCTTGCTGATTATAGGAGCAACTATAAATATTCAATTCCTTAAAACAGATAAAGTAATTGAAAATGTTAAAACGACTACAGTAAAAAAGAGAACTTTTCCAGCAAAAAGAGGAGATCTTTATGCTAAGGATGGTAGTTTACTAGCCACTTCCCTTACGTATTATGAAGTTGGATTGGATCTCACCTCTCCTGCAATTATAGAGGATACACTCAATAAGTACGTTCATAGTTTAGCGGATTCTTTAGAATCTTTAATCGGGAAGAAGTCTTCTGGCGAATATTACAGAGATATTTTAACAGCATACAAGGATTCTGTTAGATGGTTATTATTAAGTAGAGGATTGAATTATCCTGAATTTCAAAAATTAAAAACGTTTCCGTTTATAAACCAAGGAAGGTTAAAAAGTGGGTTGGCATACAGTAAGTATACGAAAAGAAAAAAACCTTTTGGTGTTTTAGCATCACGAACTATAGGGTCAAGGGCACCATTTGGTTTAGAAGGTGCTTACAATACGTATTTAATGGGGGTAGATGGCGAACAACTTCAGAGACGAAAATCAAATGTGTGGGTTCCAGTAAATAACGCAAATATTAAAGAGCCTATTGATGGCGCTGATGTGTATTCAACAATTGATGTCAATATTCAAGAAGTAGCTGAAAACGCGCTTAAGGATCAGTTGTTTTTTAATAAAGCAGACTACGGTTGTGCAGTTGTAATGGAAGTTGAAACTGGAAAAATAAGGGCTATTGCAAACCTTTTGATTGATACTGCAACAGGTGAATTTACAGAAGCAAGAAATTTTGCAATTGCAGATGCAGAAGAACCGGGTTCAACAATAAAATTAGCAAGTTTCATGGCCATTTTGGAAAAACAACAATTGGACTTAGATGAAAGAAATATAAAAATAGGTAACGGAAGATATAAGGTATATGATAGAGAAGTCAAGGATTCTCACTTTACAAAGGCAAAGTTGTCTGCTCGGGAGGTTTTTGAAAAGTCTTCTAATGTAGGAACTGTTAAATTAGTTGAAAAATATTACAAGAATAATCCTGAAGAATATATTGAAAGGTTGTACAGTTTTGGTTTACTTGATAAACTCAATCTTGATATCATAGGAGAGGCTAAACCAATGATTAAGTCGCCCTCAGATCATGATTGGTATGGAACAACCTTGGCTTGGACGTCTCATGGATATGAATCTAAGCTAACTCCTTTGCAAATTTTAGCATTTTATAATTCAGTCGCGAACAATGGGAAATTAATAAAACCGATTTTCATTGAAAAGATTGTTGATGAAAGTAAGAAAGAGACCTTATTTCAACCCCAAATTATAAAGTCTTCAATTTGCTCTCAAGAATCGGTAATTAAACTTCAAGAATTATTAGAAGGTGTAGTGAAGAACGGTACAGCCAAAAGGCCTTTTAGGGGGTCTTTATACAAGGTGGCGGGCAAAACTGGAACAGCAGTCACAAATTATAGTACTTCTGGTATAAAAAAGAAAAAGTACAGAAGTTCGTTTGCTGGATATTTTCCAGCTGATAATCCAAGGTATTCTTGTATTGTAGTAATTACTAATCCAAGAGAAAACGGTATTTATGGAAGTAGCACTGCCGCTCCCGTATTTAGAAAAATTTCGGATAGAGTTTATGCTCTAGATAAAGAGCTAAGAACAGAACTAACGATTGAAAATAATCCAGTTAATGTAAGGTCTAAAAATGGACGTGAAAATGAAATGGCAACTATTTCAGAAAGGTTAAATATTGTTGCCAATGTAAGAGGGTCAAATACTTACGTTTCTGCGAAAATTAAAAAGAATAAATTGCACGTAAAAGCATTGAAGGAATTGGGTGAAAATGTACCAAATGTAAAGGGTTTAACTGTAAAAGATGCACTTTATTTATTGGAAGAAAAAGGGTTGAAAGTAAAAATCACAGGAAAAGGAAGAGTACTTAAACAAAGTTTACGACCCGGTAGCAAGGTGATAAAAGGAAAACAAATAGAAATTATTTTAGGATAATGAAGGTATTGTCTGATTTGTTATATAAATCTGGAATTGAGGAGGTTAAAGGAGGTACTAACCGTTCTGTCAACTCAATATGTTTCGATTCACGTCAAGCAACACGTGATTCTATGTTTGTAGCTACAAGAGGCAGTAATGTTGACGGACACTTATTTATTGATGCTACAATTAAAAATGGCTCAATAGCCATTGTTTGCGAGGAATTCCCTAATAAAATTGTAGATGCGATAACTTATATTAAGGTTAAAAATTCTTCCTATGCCCTTGGAGTTATAGCTTCAAACTTTTACGATAATCCATCGGATAAGTTGAAATTAATAGGTGTAACAGGAACGAATGGGAAAACAACAATTGTCACCTTATTGTATTTGCTTTATAGAGAATTAGGTGAAAAGGTAGGAATGCTTTCAACCGTTCGAAATCAAATTTTAGGCAATACAATTCCATCCACACATACAACTCCTGATGCCATTTCAATTAATAAGCTTTTAGCACAAATGGTTGAGAAAGGATGTTCATATTGTTTTATGGAAGTTAGTTCGCATGCTATTCACCAAAGCAGAGTAGCCGGTTTGTGTTTTGATTTAGCATTGTTTACGAACATAACTCATGATCATCTTGATTATCATAAAACTTTTGATGCATACATAAATGCAAAAAAGCAGTTTTTTGATGAACTTTCGGTGAGTAGCACTGCTCTTACAAATGCTGATGATAGACACGGTAGTACAATGGTTTTAAATACGAAAGCCTCTGTTAAAAAATATGGATTAAAAGCCATGGCCGATTATAAATGTAGGTTGGTAGAAAACTCTTTTGAGGGACTGCATCTTAATATTGATGGACAAGATGTTTGGACAAGATTGGTTGGCTCCTTCAATGCGTATAATTTGCTAGCTGTTTATGCAGCAGCATTAGAGTTAGGTGGCGATAAGATGGAAGTATTAACATCTTTAAGCAGTTTGTCCGCAGTTGAAGGGAGATTTCAGCATTTCAAATCGACTAATGGTGTAATTGCCATAGTTGACTATGCACATACACCAGATGCCCTAAAAAAGGTATTAAATACCATAAAAGATATACGTTCAGGAAATGAGCAGTTGATTACAGTTGTTGGTTGTGGAGGAGATAGAGATAAAGAAAAGAGACCATTAATGGCGAGAATTGCTGCTAACTTAAGTGATCGTGTTTTTGCAACTTCAGACAACCCAAGATCAGAAAATCCCGATACAATAATTAAAGAAATGAAAATGGGATTAGATCCTGTGGAGCTGGCAAAAATTTTATCTATTCCAGATAGAGCAGAAGCTATAAAAACAGCATGTACGCTTGCTCAACCGGGAGATATTGTTTTGGTTGCTGGAAAAGGACATGAAAAATATCAAGAAATAAATGGAGTAAAGCATCCATTTGATGATGTAGAAATTTTAGAAAATTCATTTAAAATATTGCAAAAGTAATGTTGTACTACATATTTGAATACTTAAACGATTTAAATTTCCCTGGAGCTGGGGCATTCCAGTACATAACAACACGGGCTGCTTTTGCGATTATTTTGTCCTTAATCATATCGATGGTTTTAGGAAAAAGAATAATCAAAATGTTGCACCGTTTGCAAGTTGGTGAAACAGTTAGAGATTTGGGTTTGCAAGGTCAAATTGAAAAGGCTGGAACACCAACAATGGGCGGTTTATTAATTCTTGCGGCAATACTTATTCCAACAGTTTTGTTTGCAAAACTTGATAATATTTACATTATCATGCTTTTAATTTCAACGGTATGGCTTGGATTAATTGGATTCTTGGATGATTATATCAAAGTGTTTAAAAAGAATAAGGAAGGATTACAGGGTAAGGCCAAAATAATAGGACAAGTAGGCATCGGTATTATTGTTGGTGCAATGTTGTTTTTTAGTGATGATGTAGTTATTGAAAAGTCTATTAATTCTGAAGAAACAACTTCAATAGTAAATGGCGTTCCCTCAGATAATGCTACTTCTGAAAAGATTCAAGAAAAGTCTTTAACAACCACAATACCCTTTTTCAAGAACAACGAATTAAATTATGGTGATGTTGTTGAATGGATTGGTTTGGATGCTCAAAAATGGGGATGGATTGTATTTATTCCTGTTGTAATTATCATTATTACAGCAGTTTCAAATGGGGCAAACCTTACTGATGGTATTGATGGTTTAGCAACAGGTACTTCTGCAATAATAGGAGTTGCTCTAGGGATTTTAGCGTATGTTTCTGGTAATGTCTTCTTTGCAGACTACCTGAATATTATGTACATCCCTGATACTGGAGAACTTGTGATATTTATGGGTTCTTTTGTTGGAGCATGTATTGGCTTTTTATGGTACAATTCTTACCCTGCTCAAGTCTTTATGGGTGACACAGGTAGTTTAGCACTTGGTGGTATAATCGCAGCTTTTGCTATTGCAATCAGAAAGGAATTATTGATTCCGATTTTATGTGGGATTTTTTTAGTAGAAAATGTTAGTGTAATTGTTCAGGTAGCTTATTTCAAATACACGAAAAAGAAATACGGAATTGGAAAGAGGGTTTTCAAAATGGCTCCTTTACACCATCACTATCAAAAATCAGGATATCATGAGGCCAAAATTGTAGGACGATTTTGGATTGTAGGAATATTGCTTGCAATTTTTGCAATAGCAACGTTAAAATTGAGATAAAATTTGAAACAAAGACTAGTCATACTTGGTGCAGGTGAAAGTGGTGTTGGAGCTGCTGTTCTAGGAAAACAAAAACAATATGATGTTTTTGTTTCTGATAAGGGTATGATTAATTCAAAATATAAGGATGTTCTTTTAGAGGAAGGAGTATCTTTTGAGGAAAAAAAACATACACTGGAGCAAATAATCAATGCTGATATTGTTGTTAAGAGTCCTGGGATACCAGATTCAAATCCTTTAGTGAATCAATTGAGAGAAAAAGGTGTTTTAATTGTTTCAGAAATTGAATTTGCAAGTTGGCATACGAACGCCAAATTAATAGGGATAACAGGAAGTAATGGGAAAACAACAACAACATCTCTTACGCATCATATTCTCAAGCATGCTGGACTAAATGTAGGTCTTGGCGGTAATATTGGAAAAAGTTTCGCCTATCAAGTAGCAAAATATGATTATGATTTTTATGTACTAGAATTAAGTAGTTTTCAGTTGGATGGAATTGATAAGTTAAAATTAGATGTATCGGTACTACTAAACATTACACCCGATCATCTGGATAGATATAACAATAGCTTTGAAGAGTATGTTGATTCAAAATTTCAAATCGTTAGAAACTCTGATGAAAATTCTGTTTTCATCTATAATAATGATGATACTACTATAGTAAATAAAATTCAACAGATAAACCTAATTAGTCGTTCTTATGCATTCACTTCTGAGAATTTAAATGGAAAAGGTGCGGGGATAGAAAAAGGAACATTATGTATAGACATCAACAATCCTTTGAGGATATCTGAAGATGCTCTTTGCTTGAAAGGGAAACATAATTCTTATAATATTATGGCATCTGCTATGGTAGCCAGTACTTTGAGTATAGAAGAGACCAATATTATAGAAGCAGTAAAAAGTTTCCAACCTATTGAACACAGAATGGAGCGAGTAATAAATGTTAATGGAGTCGAATATATTAATGATTCAAAAGCAACCAATGTGGATAGTACCTTTTATGCCTTAGAAAGTATTCAAAATAAAATTATTTGGATTGCTGGTGGTGTAGATAAAGGGAATGATTACTCACAACTTATTCCATTGGTGAAATCTAAAGTTCATGGAATGGTTTGTTTGGGAAAAGACAATCAAAAATTACACAATGCTTTTGGAGATTTTGTTGATCAAATTGATGATGCAACTAACGCTAATGACGCTGTTAAAAAAGCCTCAGCTATGGCAAAAGAGGGATATACAGTTTTGCTTTCTCCAGCCTGTGCAAGTTTTGATTTGTTCAAAAATTATGAAGATCGAGGTAAAAAATTTAAACAAGGAATAATTAAACTAAACCAATAAATTTATTTAAATCATGACAAAGGGAAATTTTGAATTTCAGAGTAAATTAAGCATTGGTGATACAATGGCTGAAAACTTAAAGGAAAATGTTGAAAACTTAAGAAAAGATAGCTTAAGGGAGAAGTTTAGCGACTTTGAAAATGTTGAACACCGTTTAGAGTTTGTGGCAAATGTCCACGGTATTGAGTATATAAATGACTCAAAAGCAACGAACGTAAATTCAACTTGGTATGCACTGGAAAGAATGAAAAGAGAAACAATTTGGATTGTTGGAGGCGTTGATAAAACAATCGATTACTCATCACTTCAAGCTTTATCTAAAGAAAAAGTGAGAGCGATTGTGTATATTGGTACCAACAAATCTAAAATCTTTGAAAACTTTTTGGATAAAGTTGATATGATTGTAGATGCAGGTTCGATGGAAGAGGCCGTTCAAATGGCATATTATATTGCAGATAAAGGAGAGACTGTTTTGCTTTCCCCTGCGTCAGCAAGCTTTAATATGTTTGAGAATTTAGAAGAAAGGGGTAATGCTTTCAAACAAGCTGTTAGAAGCTTATAAAATAATTGCTATTATGGATGAAGTAAAACCTGATAAAAGTCGAGAGGTGAAGCTCCTTGTTACCATTGTTGCTTCTAGCGTGCTGTTGTTCTTGATTTTTAGTATAGTTTGGGTTATCAAAAGGGTCAAGGAAGGAGTGTCCTAAAGTAATGCAGGAGATTTATAATAAGATATATGGCGATAAAGTCATTTGGGGCGTAATTATATCTCTTGCTCTATTATCTATTCCGATTGTATATGTCGGTACGGAACAACTAGCTTTATTACGAGGAGGAAACTTTTTTTATTTCGTTTTAAAACACGCAGTAATATTATTAAGCGCCTTTGTCATTGCTTACCAAGTTTCTAAAATTAAGCACGGTTACCTTTCTCGTCTCTCCCTAGTTTTAATGATTATTACCATTCCATTACTGATCTATACCATGATAGCAGGTCATAATGTAGACGATGCATCAAGGTGGATTAAAATTCCCGTTGTTGGTTTAAGTTTTCAAACATCTGATTTCGCAAAAATTTCTTTAACTATTTATTTAGCACGAGTTCTTAGTAGAAAACAAGGAGAGCTTAATGACTTTAAAATAGTGTTGAAATATTTATTTATTCCCATTGTTTTTATTTGTGCACTAATTGTAAAAAGTGATTTTTCTACAGCAGCTCTGATACTGGGAGGTTGTTTTATTATGTTATTTTTTGGTGGAGTTAAGGTGACTCATTTTGGAATTATTTTATTGGTTTTAATTGTATGTTTCACGGTAATTTTAATTACTGTTCCTGAGGTACTTCAAAGATTGCTTACATGGGTGAATAGGTTAAAAGCCTACAGCGATCCACTTCATCCTGGAAATTATCAAAAGAATTTAGCAGAGGCTTCGATATACGATGGAGGAGCTTTGGGATTGTGGTTTGATATTTTTCCAGGTAAATATGGTCAGCCTCCTCAAGCAGCTTCCGATTTTATTTATGCTACCATTTTAAGGAATTATGGGATTATTGGAGGAATATTTACCATTTTAATGTACCTCGTATTGTTTTTTAGAAGCATAAAAATTGCTCGAAAATGCAATAAGCTTTTTTCTGTACTCTTAGTTATTGGCTTGTCATCAGGTTTAGTTTTACAAGCCTTTAGCAATATGGCAGTTGCCGTTGGAGTTTTTCCGGTAACAGGGCAGCCTTTGCCCATGATGAGTATGGGGGGGACATCTCTATGGTTTACTGCCATATCCATCGGTATAATTCTTAGTGTTAGTAGAGAAATAAGTAGTAACGAAAACGATGACGAAATCGCCCAAGGTAATAGTTAGCGGAGGTGGTACAGGAGGGCACATCTTTCCAGCAGTTGCCATTGCTAATGCTATTAAATTAGAATATCCTGATGCAAATATTCTTTTTGTTGGTGCAAAAGGAAGAATGGAAATGGAAAAAGTCCCTAAAGCGGGATTTCCAATAGAAGGCCTATGGATTAGCGGTATTCAAAGAAAGTTAACACTTTCTAATTTATCATTTCCCCTTAAGCTTATTGCTAGTTTATGGAAAGCAAGAAAAATTATTAAACGATTTAATCCAGATATATGCATAGGTGTTGGAGGTTTTGCTAGTGGACCCTTGTTAAAAGCAGCAACATGGGCGAAAGTTCCAACGTTAATTCATGAATCCAACTCTTATCCTGGAATTACAAATAAATTATTAGGAAAAACTGTAAATACAGTTTGTGTTGCATTTAAAGGAATGGAAAAATTCTTCCCCAAAACTAACAACCTAGTAATTACAGGAAATCCAGTTCGTCAAGAAATTTTGAACTTAGAGGGAAAAAGACAATTAGCCCTTGAGAAGTTTGGTTTGGTTGGTGATAAACCAATTGTTTTATCAATTGGAGGAAGTCAAGGAGCAAGAAGCATTAACCATGCATTGGATGCTGATTTGGAAAAATTTGTTGGTAAGGGGTATCAATTGTTGTGGCAAACAGGTAAGTTTTACACAAAAGAATCTCAATCTAGGGTTCAAGAAATAGGAAGTAGTTTACTTCATGCATATGAATTTATCTACACTATGGATTTAGCATATGCAGTTGCAGATGTTGTTGTTTCAAGATCAGGTGCGATGTCGGTTACAGAATTGAGTTTAGTTGGAAAACCTTGTGTGTTGGTTCCCTTTCCTTTTGCTGCTGAAGATCATCAAACGGCGAATGCAATGGCGTTGGTGAATAATAATGCTGGCGTTTTAGTCAAAGACGAAGAGGTAAAAGAAAAGCTCTTTGGAGCGGTAGATAATTTGCTTTCGGATGAAGCTAAAAGAGAAACTTTAAAACGAAATATCGAGAGACTAAAAATTGAAAATGCTGCTGATTTGATTATGGTTGAAGTTGATAAACTATTGAAAGATTGACCAAAAAGAGAAATATATATTTTATAGGTATTGGAGGTATAGGCATGAGTGCTCTTGCTCGTTATTTTTTGGCTTTAGGTTATCGTGTAGCCGGGTATGACAAAACAGAAACCACATTAACAAAAAAATTGGTTGAGGAAGGAGTTAAGATTCATTATGAGGACGATTTGTCACTTATAGATAAAGCATTTAAGTCACATGCACATACATTAGTCATAATAACACCTGCGATACCCGAAAATCATTCGGAGTGGAATTTTTTTAAAGAAGAAGGGTTTGAAATTCTTAAAAGGGCACAAGTTTTAGGTCGAATTACAGAAACAAACAAAAGCATTGGTGTTGCCGGAACACATGGAAAAACAACGATTTCAAGTATGATATCGTATATTTTCAAATATTGTAAAGTTCCTTTTACAGCTTTTTTAGGAGGGATTTCAAAGGATTTGGGAAGTAATTATTATTATGATACCAAGAGTGAAATCACTGTAATTGAAGCAGATGAGTACGATCGATCATTTTTAGAATTAAAACCAACTATAGCCACTGTTTCAGCAATTGATCCTGATCATTTAGACATTTACGGAACACAGGAAGAAATGCAAAAAACATTCAAACAATATTTGGATAAAAACATTCAAAAAAATGGAATTGGGATTATTCATAATTCTTTAACTAAAATTTTAGGCAATCATCATAAAACGTATTCACTTGAAGATGTTTCAGCAGATTATCACGCACTCAATTTTCGAGTTGAAAATGCCGAATTCTTAGCAGATTTTAAGTGGTTAGGAGGTGAAATTAAAGATGTTAAAATTGGTTTGCCTGGAATACACAACATGGAAAATGCTTTATTAGCATTTGCAGTAGCAATAGAAAATGGAATAAATCCAAAATTAATTAAAGAAGCTTTAGGAAATTATAGTGGCGTTGAAAGGAGGTTTGATGTTCATATAAAATCTAATGATTTAATATATATAGACGATTATGCACATCATCCTGAAGAGATAAAAAAACTGGTGAATTCGGTACGTAAAATGTATCCTAAAAAAGATATATTGGGGATTTTTCAACCACATTTGTTTTCGCGCACCTTAGATTTTGCAGATGGTTTTGCGAGGAGTTTGGAATTGCTTGATGAGTTATTGCTTTTAGAGATATATCCAGCTCGTGAATTACCGATTCCAGGCGTCGATTCTAGAATGCTTTTTGACCAAATTAATATGAATTCAAAAACGCTTTGTTCAAAAAAAGAACTCACTTCCTATGTTAGTGCATCTAAATGTAACGTAGTTTTAACTATAGGTGCTGGAGATATAGGTGCAGAAGTTGAGAATTTAAAAAAGTTCTTATTAAAACACTAACAAATAATGCGTTCCAATGAACAACCGTATCAGAAATATAATGGGTTTTTTACTTTTAGCAGCCTTTTTTGTTTTGGTATTGGTTACAAAAAATGAACAAGGTAAAAAGTTAGTAAAGAACGTTCAGGTTTCTATTGATGCTACAAAAGGAGATCCTTTTATGGACGATGGTGATGTGATTAATTTAGTGTATTCAAGACATGACACCTTATTGAAAAAACCTTTAAGTAGTTTGTATTTAAGTGATGTTGAAAATTTATTAATAAATCAACCTTCCGTTAAAAATGCAGAAGTATATTTTGAACATAATGGGAATTTAAATTTAGAAGTTGAGCTTAGGAAGGTCATCGCTCGAATAAAACCAGATTCTTTACCTGGGTTTTATATAGACGATGAAGGCATGACAATGATTTGGTTAGCAAAATATTCACCAAGAGTATTGACAGTAACGGGTTATTTAAACCAGTATAATCGATACCTAAAGGATACAATGATTGAAAACGATTTGTCGACGCATTCTAAATTGATAAAAGATGTTTATGCATTTGCTAAATATGTGAACAATAGCGCTTTTTGGAAAGCACAAATTGGGCAAGTTTATATTGATGAAAATGGAGATGCAATTCTTATTCCTTTAATTGGAAACGAGGAATTTGTTTTCGGTGAATTAAAAGATTACGAATATAAATTTGAAAAAATTAAAAGGTATTATGAGGAAATTGCTCCAAAATTAGGTTGGAATAAGTACAAAAAAGTTAACGTGAAGTTCGATAGGCAAATTGTTTGCAAATAAAAAAAGTAGAATGAGTAATTCAAAAGAAAAAGATATAGTTGTTGGGTTAGATATAGGAACTACCAAAATTGTTTGTATGGTAGGGAGTAAAAATGAATTTGGGAAAATCGAAATTCTTGGAATGGGTAAATCTGAATCTGTAGGAGTTACTCGTGGAGTTGTTTCAAATATCGATAAGACGGTTGATAGCATTAAAACTGCAGTTGCTGAGGCAGAAGCACAATCAGGAGTTAATATTCGCATTGTAAATGTAGGTATTGCTGGTCAACATATTAAGAGTTTACAACATAGGGGGGAAAAGATTCGTCATGACGGTGAGGATGAAATTACTCAAGTTGATATTGATGGTTTAATTGATGACATGTATAAGCTGGTAACGCTTCCAGGTGAGGAAATAATTCATGTGCTTCCTCAAGAATATATTGTTGATAATGAACAAGGAATTAAGGACCCCATAGGAATGGCTGGAACGCGTTTGGAGGCCAATTTCCATATTATTACTGGTCAAGTAACTGCTGCAAAAAACATTCATAAATGCGTTGAAAAAGCGGGTCTTCAAGTTGCTGAATTAATTTTAGAACCTTTAGCTTCATCTGAGGCTGTTTTAAGCAATGAAGAAAAAGAAGCAGGTATTGCGTTGGTGGATATTGGAGGTGGAACAACAGATATTGCTATTTTTCAAGATCAAATTATTCGCCATACTGCAGTTATTCCGTTTGGAGGAAATATCGTTACAGAAGACATTAAAGAGGGTTGTACTATTATTAAATCTCAAGCTGAACTTTTAAAAGTCAAATTTGGATCCGCCTTGGCTAATGAAAATCAAGAAAATGAGATAGTTAGTATCCCTGGTTTAAGAGGGAGGTCTCCAAAGGAAATTTCCGTTAAAAATTTAGCTCATATTATTCAAGCCAGATTGGAAGAAATTGTTGAAAATGTATATTTCGAAATAAAGAATTCCGGTTTTGAAAAGAAATTAATTGGAGGCATCGTAATTACTGGAGGTGGTTCCCAGCTTAAGCACATTTGTCAACTTGTTGAATACATGACCGGTATGGATACGAGAATTGGATACCCAAATGAACACTTAGCAAGCGGTAATTCGGATGAAATTACGAGTCCAGTATTTGCAACTGGGGTAGGTTTAGTAATAAAAGGATTAGAAAAAAGAAAAACAAAAGCAGTAACAGATCATTCAACAAAACATAAAGGAAAGTTCTTTGATGTTATATTAAGGCCCGTTCGTGAGTTTTTTGAAGACGATTCTGAGTAAACAAAATAGATTAAAACAAACCAATGTTATGATGCAATTTGAAATTGAAAAATCAGAAAGCTCCATCATCAAAGTATTTGGTGTTGGAGGAGGTGGTTCCAATGCGGTAAACCACATGTACAAGGCAGGTATCAAAGGTGTTGATTTTTTTATATGCAACACTGATGAACAGTCTCTTGAAATGAGCCCTGTTCCTAATAAGATTCAATTGGGATTAAACCTAACAGGAGGTCGAGGAGCAGGATCCATTGCTGAGGTAGGAAAAAATGCTGCAATTGAAAATGTTGATGAAATAAAAGACATTTTAGAAAAAGACACTAAAATGCTTTTCATTACCGCCGGTATGGGCGGGGGTACAGGTACAGGAGCTGCACCAATTATTGCAAGACTTGCCAAAGAATTAGGCATTCTTACAGTTGCAATAGTTACTTATCCATTCGGATTTGA
Source organism: Flavobacteriales bacterium (assembly GCA_045561495.1). Classification (GTDB taxonomy): domain Bacteria; phylum Bacteroidota; class Bacteroidia; order Flavobacteriales_C. The sequence goes on from JBJKXR010000004.1 coordinate 57,931, forward strand.
AGGAAGAAAAAGGTCAAGTCAAGCCGATTGTGGATTAGAAGAATTAAGAGACTCTGTAGATACTTGCGTAATTATCTGCAATGATAAATTAAGAGAGATTTATGGGAATCTATCCCTGTCTGATGCGTTCGCAAAAGCTGATGATATACTAACAACGGCTTCAAAAGGCATTGCAGAAATTATAACGAGAACGGGATACATAAATGTTGATTTTGAAGATGTAAGGACTGTTATGACCGATAGTGGTGTAGCGATTATGGGGTCATCCCTAGCTTCTGGTGAAAACAGAGCAATTAAAGCTGCCCAAGAGGCCTTAGAGTCGCCTTTATTGAATGACAATAATATTGAAGGGGCAAACTATATCCTGTTAAACATTACATCAGGTAACAACGAAGTAATGATGGATGAGATATCTCAAATTACAGATTATATTCAAGATGAGGCGGGCTTATCTGCCGATATTATATGGGGTACTGGTAGAGATGAAGAGTTAGGGGATAATATTTCTATAACCCTAATTGCGACTGGTTTTGAAGCCAATAAGTCAATAGGTGGTATTCAAACTGAAAAGAAAAAAGAAAAAGTAATTCACGATCTTAAAATTGATGAGAATGCTGATTCAAAAGGACAAGAGGTTAAAAATACGCTTCAAGAGCAAAGTATTCCTTTGGAGCCTGAATTAAAAACTTTTGATGCCCCAAAAGTGGAACAAATTAAAATGGAGTTGGACGTCCCTGTGGTAGAAAAAACAGTTGATTTTCAAAATCACGATGCGATTAGTTTAGAAGCTTCTGAAGAAGCATCAATGGATGTCACAGAATCGCCCAAAATAGTTCATAATTTATATGAAGATATAGATGCAAATAATGATTCAAGAGAAGAGTCTGATGGTCAAGTTATATCAGAAGAAAATAAGTTTTCTTTTGCATCAAGTGAGGAAGAGTCAAAAGAAGATTCTAGTTTTGAGCCAAGCTTTAATGAAATTTCTCCTTCTTCAAATCCAACGTTTACTGAATCAACTCCTATTCAACATGAGGAGAAGTTTACTTTTGCTGATGAGTTAGATTCAGAAGAAAGATTAAAAAGGTCGCAAC
>JBJKXR010000005.1:0-19203 GCA_045561495.1 Flavobacteriales bacterium
GTAGTTGGAAAAAAATTAGTTCTTCACATTATTGAAGAGGATGTTTATTTATCTGTTGAATTCACTTCTTGGAACAGTGGTAATGGTAATGGAAATGGCGGTAATGGTGGCTTTGCATATAGCAGATCGACAGAAAATTAATTTCTAAAACAGCATAAAAAACACTTTAAATAGTAGAAATTACTAAAGTCTAAAAAAATGAAAAAACTCGTTTACATCATTGTATTCCTTCCGCTTTTTACCCTTTCGCAGACGTTAACTTCAACTACAAATATCGATATCACAAAATACTGGCACCAAGAAACCAGCGGATATACATATCCAATGAACATATTCGTGCCTTCAGGAGATGTTCCGGAAGGCGGTTTTCCCATATGTATTTTACTTCATGGGAATGGAGGAAATGGAGGGGATATGATTAATCAATTTAAAAATGTTTTGGAATGTCATGCTCTTGTAGCGCCTTCTGGATATTTAAACAGCTGGAATATTTGTGATGAAGACAGTGATGCTCCTGATCTTGAAATGGTTGATGACCTTATTAATCAGTTGCAAACCTACTCCAACATCAATCCAAACAAAATTAGAATTCTAGGTTCTTCCAATGGCGGTGGGTTAGCGAATAACGTTTTCATTACCAATAAGAATACAGGAGTTGATATTGTTTGCGCTATTGTCTCTCATTTAAATGAACCGCAATTTCATTTGGATAATTTTTACGCGGCAAGCAGTTCAACCGATCCCTCTAGTTCCTACTGCGGTTATGATAGTTTAGTTGGTCCATTAAACAGTAGAAAGTATTTAAGCATTAGCAACGATAACGACCCTGTTATTCCATATACTGGAGGCGCTTCAGTTGTTGGAATTGATTTTTTAGATGCTGAAAATGCGGCCTTTTATATAGCTGCGAATCAGGGATATTCGGAAAGTCAAATCACCTCTGGAACAACAACAGGCGACCCAGATATAACGGAATACTCCTATTTATCAGGAAATGTTGTGCATATTAAAAGTGATGCAGGGCATGGCACCAATAGTACGCAAAGAGAGTATATAAAAAGTTATTTTTCGGATTGTTCCGTTGGCTTATCGGCAAATTCTGTTAGCACAGATAACTTAACCATTTATCCCAATCCAACAAATGGTGATATTTTGATAACTACTCCAAAGGAATTTAATGAAGTAAGAGTGTATTCTACACATGGTGTTTTGTTAATGAAATCGAATTCACAAGCATTAACCGTTTCCTCGTTACCCTCTGGAATATACCTGTTTGAGGTAGAATTCAAAGATAGTATCACTCAAAGAAGAATTGTTAAAAAATAACCTCTTCCCTACTTCCAGTTTTTATGTTTACTGGTACTTCCAATACCTGGGTTGAACGCATTGGTGGGGTCCAATTTTTTATAAAAATCCTCCAATACTGGTTTTGCAAGATACTCATGGCCAACATTATGCTCAGCAGGATATTCAGCACCTCTCTCATCAAATGTTTTGAGAATTTTGTCCTTTAATGCTTTAGCATCAACGCCTTTTTTAACGATGTAGTTTTGATGGAATACGTGACAAAACAAATGCCCATAATGCAATTTAACTTCCAGTTGATTTTCAATCTCAGGGGGTAAATTTTCAAACCATTCTTTTTCATTACGAGGAAATGCAACATCTATGGACATCATAGGGCCAACTTTTTTTTGATGGATGGCATGATATCGACCAATAGCACTTCCAGCAACAAATCGATGCAAAACAGCCTTTTCCCCCTCTTTGTCGGTACATTCAAAAAAGTCACCTTCATGTTTGGTGAAAAATTCTTTAAAATATTCTCTGGATTCTTCAATGGCCTCATCAGATGTTTCGATAATCCAATGATGTTCGTAAAGATTACGAAATTTATCCATGCGTTTCGGAAGATGATTTGGCCAGAAATTGCTTAAAAACTGCATCAATCTGTCGGAAAACTTATTCGGCATAAAACTGAACTTTCCTGCCAGTAAATCAACTTTTCTTTTTAATGCAAACAACGTAGGTATAAAGCTGGTACCCAGTTTACTAATTACAATAAAATTGTCTTTGCTGTATTTTTTAGTAGCATCATAACAAGCGCGGTGCAGGTAATCTCCTGTAGTTGGAAGGTGTGTAAACTGAGACAGTATGTCTCGTCGAATTCTCCACAACACATCCGGATCATTGGTTCCAACATAAAACACTTTATGCTTTTTTGCGGCTGGATAGGTATCCAATCGGACGGCAAAAACCGCTACTTTTCCTGCAGAACCTGAAGCACCATACAAACGTCTGGTGTCAGCGTTAAACCGCGCAGGCGTATCTTCATTTATACCTCTTAAACGCTCTTCATATTCATTATCAGAAGCTAATTTATCCGGAAACTGAATTTGATCAGCTGTGTAGTTTTCATTTTGTAAGTTGGTTAATATTTCTTCAGGAGAATTCCCCAAATCGATACCCAAATCATTTACCAAAGTCAACTCTCCATTTTCATTCACTTGAGCATAAAGCGACAACTCTGTGTAAGCAGGTCCTCTTTGAATTAATGACCCTCCGGAGTTATTACAAATACCTCCTATAATAGAAGCACCGATAGAGGTTGAACCAATTACAGAATGTGGTTCTCTACCAACTGGAGCCAGTTTATTTTCTAAGTCAAATAATGTACTTCCCGGTAAACCAATAACCTGTTTTCCATCGTCTATGATGTGAATATCATCTATACGCATGGTATTCATAATTACAACTGGACGATCGTAATCATTTCCATCTGGTGTGGAACCACCTGTTAATCCAGTATTGGCAGCTTGCATGATAACAATAAAATCTGCCTCAACACATAGTTTTAGAATCTTCCAAGTTTCAAGTAAACTGGCTGGTTTAACTACTGCAAAAGCTTCACCTACACCAAATCGAAAACCTTTTCGGTGTGAATATTTACTCGACTCTGAAGTAAGAACGTATTTTTCGCCAATGATTTCTTTAAAATTCTGGATTAGTTTCGTTTTGTCTATCGTGTGTTCCATATTTTTACTTAAACCTGAGAATGATAAGATTTTTCACCGCAAAAATACCATAAAAACTACAATTTAACCTTGTTTTTTTATAAATAGGGACACTACATGCAATACCTTTTATTTATAACAAGTATAAAAAAAGACTAGTTGCACCGTTTAAAAACAACATATATATTTGAATTTTTGTTTGAAAATTAAAGGATTTCGCTTTTCACAATAATCAACCAATTATTTTTTTTCGAAAAGCCAAAAATGGAATTACCTAAAAAGATGTAGTATAATGAAGTTTATTATATGTACACTATTACTTTCGACTATGGAAACAAGTTTAATTTTCGATTTTAATAAAGAATCTAACCTAAAAAACTGGATTGTAATTAACGATGCGGTTATGGGGGGTAAATCAGTAGGAGAGTTGTATGTAAATTCGGATGGAAATGGAGTTTTTGAAGGAGATGTATCTTTGGAAAATAACGGAGGTTTCTCTTCCGTGAAATATAGTTTCTCTAAAATTGACATTAAAAATGCTTCTAAAATCAACCTAGTTGTAAAAGGAGATGGTAAAAATTACCAATTTAGATTAAAAGCAAAGTCCAGAGATAGACACTCTTTTGTATCCAAATTTTCAACAACGGGAGAATGGCAGGAAATTGAGATTCAACTAAAAGATATGTACCCTTCATTTAGAGGGAGGAAATTAGACATTCCAAACTTTTCTGAGGATTCCATGGAGGAAATTGCTTTTTTAATTGGAAACAAAAGCGCTGAGCATTTTAAATTGATAATCGACAAGATAGAATTCAAATAAATCGGTATCAATATGTAAATTTGCTGAAACAATCGACAAATCATATCTCAATTGAGTAGTAGAATGAATTATCGCGAAAAACCAAGTAGCTTGCTGGGTGAAGATATAGACAAAACAAAATCTTACATCATTGTGGGTGCTGGAATAAGTGGTTTGTTATTAGGTTATTACTTCAAAAAAGCCAATATTTCCTTCAAAATTGTTGAGCAGGCCAATCAGGTAGGTGGAATTTTGCAAACAGAAAAATCCGATTATGGTCTTGTAGAAAAAGCAGCTAATGGATTTATTTGGTGCCCAGAAATACAAACACTTTGTGATGATTTGGGTTTGGAAATAGTATCACCACGTACAGAATCCAAAGCCCGTTTTATTTTAAAAAATAAAAAACTCAGAAAAATACCGCTTTCCATTTTTGACAGCTTTAAATTAATAGGAGCTTTTTTAAAGAAACACCCTGAACCCTTTGTTACCCTGGAAGACTTTGGCCGGTATTATTTTGGTAAAAAAATCACAAATCAAGTAATCACACCTGCTTTTGCTGGAATTTATGGAGCAAGTTTAGACCAATTAAGCTTTCCTGCTACCATGAAAAAGATTGCTGAAGGTTTTAATGAAACTTCCTATTTGCTGGGTGCTTTTAAGCATATGAAATCAAATGGAACGGATTTAGAAAAGAAGAAAAAAACCTCTGGAACGCATTCTTTTAAAGAAGGAATGAGTGAACTCACCAATAGATTGTTTGAATTTTTAAAAGAGCATATTGAGCTCGGAGTTGATGGAAAAGCATACAAGGATAGTTCTGAAAACTTAATTATTACGACACCTGCATTTGTTGCCAAAGACTTTTTTGATGGCGAAATGAATAACCTATTAAAAAAGGTGCGTTACAACTCAATGATTTCAACAACATTGTTTTTTAAAAAATCAGCCATTGAAAAATTCAAACCTGGTTTTGGCTGTTTGATTCCGCCCAATGAGGGCCTCACTATTATTGGCGTTTTGTTTAATTCATGTATTTTTCAGCACCGTGTTTTTGACGAAGATGTTATTAGTTTAACGTGTATGATTCGTGATGACTCTGAAAACAAAGAAATTCTTTGCAAATCAGATTTAGAAATCACCAATTTAATTGTTGATGATTTAAGAACAATATTTGGAGAAGTTCACAACCCTCTTGAAACTAAAATAACACGATGGGAAAAAGGGTTCCCTTTATACAGCCCTGATTTATATGAAAGCTGGTTTGAAATGGATCAAATTTTAAAGGAAAAATTTCCCAATCGCAACCTTTTTTGTAATTATACGGGGGACATTTCTATACGAGCCATGAGTCAAGCGGTTGCCAAGTTTTCCTAACTTACACGGAAAAATAGTGTATAAATAGCCCCCCGTATGTATGCATTAAAATTTTCTATACCATTGAATCATTGGAATTGGAGCTATATAATAATCATTGAAACCTCCAGCAAAACCAACTTGTAATGCTTTTCCAGGCTTTTGTTGGAATCGAAAACCTGGTGAAACAAATCCTATCAAACTAGAAGAGGGTCCATATCCGTAATCTCTTTGATGCCATTCAGGAAGAACAAAAAACGATTCGAATACGAAGCTAATACTCGTTGAAACCTTGAACATTCCTGAAACGCTAAACATAGTTGCTTTATCAACAACTCTTTGAGTATGCGCAGTATAGTAATAAGAATATTCATCACTGTAATATTGATCTTCATTGTAGGACATAGCTCCATAACCAACCGATAAAGAAATGTTTTTTGTTTCTTCTCCCAGTGTTACCGATGCAAAAGGCAAACCTCCATAAAGGTCAAACCAACCATAAGAGCCTGTTCCTACCAAACCTCCAACAGCAACATGGGTATTTTCATCTAGTTCCCAGCTTTTTTTAACGGTCCCGATGATTGGAGCACCTATCCAAGTAGTTATTACACCAACACTAATGTCATTTTGTAATCCAAACTGTATTTCAGGTCCCCACCAATTGTATAAGATATAACTATCTCCTTCCTTTAAGGCAAATCCATTCGTGCTTAAAAAGTATCGCGTAGCAAAAGGATCTTTTCCAATAAATTCTCCCTTTTGATTAAATTCTGTAGCATCTAATTTTTCAATCCTTTGGATGATGTGTTGCGGAATATAAATTTCTCTTCCATCGATACTTTTTAAAAGAACTTCTCGACTATCCTGAGTTATAATTTTTCCGCGCAACTCTCCTCCATCTGTTTTAATTATTTTATACAGTTGTTGGGTATTTTGATTTGAATACGTGTTTTGACTTACTGTATCAGAAACCGTTGTGTTTTGTGCATTTACAATTTGCAAACCAGCTATTATACATACTAATGTGACTAAATTTTTCATACCCCTTTTTTTTCAAAGGTATTGCGGTTTGTAGGGGATGAATAATTGAATTTCGCTGTTTCGATTTAAAAATTTGCAAAAAATGCAAAAAAAGACAACCTCATCGTTTTAATAAGTCTTGTAAATACTATTCATTTAGAATCAACGTTCATTAGCCTTAATAAAATAACTCCTTTAAAAAATGAAACACCTGCATCTACTTATTCTTAGTATCTCTATTCTTTTTATTCAATGTAAAAAAGAAGATGAAAAAACTTCATCCAATGCAATAATTGCTACTTATGAGGTTACTTTTGATATTAATTGGAATGCAGAAGATTTTCCAGTAAACTATCCCTCCAACCCACATTTTTCAAAAATAATTGGTTGGAGTCACTCCTCGACTAGCAATTTTTTTGCACTAGAATCAATGGCCTCTGAGGGTATACAAAAAATGGCTGAGCTGGGCACTACTTCTCCACTTAGTGATGAAATCAATCAAAAAATCAGTGATGGAGAAGGGCATGAATTAATAATTGGAGAAAACTTAGGAAGTGGCGTTGGAAAAATAACTGTTGAGGTTAATGTGCATAAAGAACATCCATCAATTACCCTAGCTACTATGATTGCTCCCAGTCCTGATTGGTACTTAGCTGTTGTAAATATTAACCTACTGGAAAATCAAGAGTTTGTAAAAGAAAAAGTTGTAACCGCTTCAATTTATGATGCTGGAACAGATAGTGGCACAGATTACACATCAAGTAACGAAATTACCAATCCTCAGGAATCCATTTCTAAACTGTCTTATGCCCCACTCTCCAATGGCACGGTATTATCTACAGTTACATTTAGAAAAAAATAAGGCGAATTCATTAAGGACTTGTGTTGTTAGCATAAACTTCAGAAATTTATACCAAACCTAAAAAACATGGATGAGGTAGTTTCTGTAGATTGGTTGCATCAACATATAAAAGATAAAAACACAATTTTGTTGGATGGTAGTTTTCCAAAAATTGGAGGAAATAAAAGTTCTGAATTGGACAACATTACTATTCCAGGAGCTCGCTTTTTTGACCTTAAAGGTAATTTTTCGGATACATCCAGTCCTTTTCCAAATACAATGCCTTCAGAAGAACAGTTTGAACGAGAATGCAAAAAACTAGGGATTAATCAAGATTCAACGCTGATTGTTTTTGATAATAAAGGAATTTATTCTAGTCCGAGAATTTGGTGGATGTTTAAGGTTATGGGGCACGATAAAGTGTCTGTTCTAAATGGCGGACTTCCTGAATGGATAAACAAAGGATTTAATACTTGCCAAAGAGAAATAAAAACCTACGAACTCGGAAATTTTAAAGCGCAACTTCATACAACATTCGTGAAAAATTATGAGGACATTTTAAATACTATACTATCCAATACTTATACCATTGTCGACGCACGTTCTGAAGGTAGGTTTAATGGGACGGAAAAAGAACCGAGAGCATCACTAAAAAGTGGAAATATTCCAAATTCGGTAAACATTCCCTTTAAGACAGTTTTGGAAAACGGAAAATTTAAAAGCGCAGCGCAATTAAAAAAGATTTTCAATGCAAAATGTTCGGGCTCAAAAGATTTAATATTTACTTGTGGATCAGGACTAACGGCCTGTATAACACTATTAGCCAGTGAATTAGCATATAAAAAAAGTCAATTTGTATACGATGGCTCATGGACGGAGTGGGCTGAGAAACAAAATTTGAAGGAAAACTAAATTTCGTGGATTTAAGTTTTTACAATCCTCAACAAACCAAACACTTATAAAAATTCAGCTTTCAATTGAGTTGTTAAACACTTCATGGTTTCGATGTGTATTTACAAATTTATCTGGTGCTTTAATCCTAAAATTATAATTATTATATTATAGTAAGAGTAATATTATTGGTCTATCGTAGGTGTTGAACGTGTGTGTGTTAAAATAATATAAACTGCATTCAATTTCAGTTTATATCTAAACAATTGCTTGAATTTAAAAAATAATTCTAACCTAGAATTTTACGCAAAAATTTTTTGGGCTTTAGTTATATTTAAAAGGGGGGTATACATGAATCGAAGTTCGAAGAATAGTGTTGTATTAATCGTTTTTATTCTCGGTAATTTAACCGGAATAACACAAAACTCAGATATTATGCTGGATAAAAGCGCTGAAAGTTGGTCGATTGCTGAACTTCGGTACTATCCATCAAAGAAATTAAGGTTTGGTATTGAGCAACAACTTCGATTCAATGAAAATGTATCGGTTTTTGATAGGACTTTTACAGAACTAAATGGCCGTTACTCTTTTTGGGATAATTACAATTTTGGATTGACCTATAGGTACATGTTTCTCAACGACAACTCCGGTCAAGTACAGGGAATTGAAAATCATTACCGTTGGGACTATTATCTTTCGCACGAGTTTAAAGTGAAGAGATTGAAAATCGAAAACAGAATCAAATATCAAAACAGAAAAGAGATTAGAGATAAATCAATTGCCTGTATTTGCGAAACAAGAAATTACTGGAGGCTAAAATCTGGAATTGACTACAAAATTAAAAATTGGAAATACGACCCTTATTTTTCCGCGGAAATTTTTCTACCAACCGATAAAAGAGAAAAGCAATTGCACAACCGATATCGTTTGGCGGTTGGAACAAACGTTAAGATTTCTAAACAACAAAAAATACGCATTAAATACGCATTAGAAAGAGAAATAAAAAGCTGGAATCCCGAGGTGAATTCGATTTTCCAAATTAAATATATGTACGCAATTAAAAAGAAGAAAAAGAAAAAAGAATGAAAGTGGCTTCTACTCTAAATATATGCTTAGTTATTGGTTTATCCGTTTGTTTACAGTCTTGTAAAAAGGATGGTTCTTTGACTTCTTCGGGTGTGGACATAATTGCTACAACAGGAGATGAAAAGTATTTAAATTTAGGTTCGGAGCATATTTTTGATGGATCTCAGTTGCATACATTTGAAATTAACTTGCCAAAAGGAGCTCTTGAATATTTGGATGTTGATCCTACCAGAGAGGAATATGTTGAAGGAAGTTTAACCTTTGATGGTGAGACGATAAGTCCTGTAAAGATTCGCTATAAAGGATCAGTTGGTGCATGGATTGGAGGCGTTTCAGGGGAAGATTGGTCAAATCCTTCAGGAAGAAAAACAGCGACAAAGCTCTCTATTAAGATAAATTTTAATTGGGATGGTAACGGGCGTAAATTTTATGGGCTAAATAAACTACAGTTGCATTCCCAAAATAATGACCCTTCCCAAATGCGCGACCGTTTAGGGTATTGGCTCTACAGAGAAATGGGTGTTCCAGCGCCTCGCTCTGTGCATGCACGGGTAATTATAAATGGAGAATATTATGGTGTTTATGCTTTAATTGAACAAATTGACGAGGCTTTTGCTACTCATAACTTTGCTGATGGTAGCGGGAACGTGTACAAGGAAATTTGGCCGATTAATGAAAATGGAGAGGCTAGAGAAGCTTGTGATTTTTTAAGAAATCTTAAAACAAATACTTCTGGGATACCCAATGCAAATATGATTACTGGTTTTGCTGAAGCTATTGAAGCCTCTGACTCGGAAGAAAAATTAAAACAGCAAATAAATGATTATATGAATATTGATAAGACAATTGCTTATGCGGTTGTGGATTATAGTATAAGAAATGATGATGGTGTTTTTCATTGGTATTGTGATGAAACAGGATGTGGAAACCATAATTTTTATTGGTATGAAGAACCTGCTGCAGGAAAAGTTCATTTAATACCCTGGGATTTAGATAATGCATTTGAAAATATTATTAAGGAAGCTAATCCTGTCACCCCCATTGCTGATAAATGGGGAGAAACTACTAATGATTGTGAAGCCTTTCCTTATAGTGATTGGAGTATTTATCAAAAGTCTGCTGCTTGTGATAAACTAATTGGTGGATGGGCGCTGTACACTGAAAAATTTAACGAATTAAAAACCAGTTTTATTGACGGTCCTCTTTCATTTGGTGAGGCAAATTTAAAAATTGATGAATGGGCAAATCAAATTCGTAACGCCACTCAAGAAGCTGCTGAACTTCATGATGATGCTATTTCTATTGAGGAATGGGAGTCCGCTATGGAGAATTTAAAAGCCCAACTTGCTCATGCACGCACTCAGTAATTCAACTTTTAGAACGAATCAATTTACCTCTACACATCGCAACTTCTGCATGTTAATTTTATGATTTTACCAAATGATTTATTTAAATTGGCTCTTGATTATTTTTACTTCAAAAAATTAAATAATGAAAACAACAAAAAACATTCTGACGGGTCTTTTATTGTTTGCAATTATTGCTCTTTCAAGCTGTGTTGACAAAACACCGTTAGCACAAGCAAACAAAATTTTTGCAGGAAAATGGGTGACTAATGACGGTACTTGGATTCAAATTTTTAATGATGGTGGTGGTTCTTTTGAAAAAAGCAACTCTAGTGTAACTGGTGGAGCTACTAGTATTACGGATAGCACCATTAGCATAGGCTTAATGGGTATTGAGTCAACTTTTTCCATTAATAAATCGCCTTATGAAGAAAATGGCAATCTTAAGATGGAGTTGGACGGTAACGTTTATATTAAACAATAATTATTGTTTATTTTAAGCTTCATATAACTAAACCCTACTAGTATGAAGCCCTTTTTAAAATTAACCTTTATACCACTAGTTGCCCTTTTTATTCTTGCTTGTAATAAAGAAGGTAATTCGTATAAGTATGGACCATTCTCCATACAAAATGACACAACCGCTTTAATCAATGGTGACATGGGCAACCGTATTGAAAAGCAGTTTAATAACTTAATGGAGGACTATCCAAATATTAAGTTGTTAAATTTTGGTGAATGTCCTGGATCTAAAAATGATGAAGCCATGATGGATGCGGCAAAAATAATGGCGAACAGCGGTATTAAAACGCATCTTCCTTCTGATGCTATTATTGAGTCCGGTGCTGTAGATCTTTTTTTAGCGGGAAAAACTCGAACAAGAGAAGTTGGAAGTAAAATTGGTGTGCATGCCTGGAGTGCTGGAAATAAATCTGCCACAGATTATGCTGTAGGACATGAAGAACATGATCTTTATATCAACTTTTATATTTTTTGTGGATATTCAACGGAGGAAGCAGAGGAGCTTTATTATTTCATTATTAATGCTGCAGGTCCTGATAATATGCATTACATGACTCAAGAAGAAATTGACGAATATAGTTTTATTAAACCATAAATTTTCAACCATTACATGATACAGTCTTTCATTGTAAACCCTAAAAAGCTATTCTTAATTGACGCATTAGGGGCAACGGTTTCTGCGATTTTATTGGGAGTGGTTTTGGTGAAACTAGAACGTGTGTTTGGAATTCCTGTAAACACGTTATACTTCCTTGCTGCTCTTCCTGTTTTGTTTATACTCTATGATTTATTTTGTTTAACCAAAAACAAAGATGATGTAGGTCCATTTTTAAAGCTAATAGCAGTAGTGAATATAGCGTATTGTTGCCTATCGATTGGTTTGGCTATTTACCATTTAAAAACAATAACCATTTTTGGTTATTTGTATATTTTAATAGAGGTAATCATTACTTTTACGTTAGCTGTTTTCGAATATAAAATTGCCAATAAATTAGCTGAAAACAAAATAAATAATTAGCCTATATTACTGACGAATACAACAATGAAATATGCTTTTTTAATACATTTTATTGCTCTATTGTGCTTATGCTCTTTTGCTCAAAATGATTCTACTAAATATTCATTTTTTGTTGCAGGACATGCTTATGGAAAACCAGGAGTAAACAACTCGGGATTTCACCCACCTTTCAAAGACAAATTCAATTATATTCAAAGTAGAACGGAAATAAAATTTGGTGTTTTAACTGGAGATATTGTTTCGCCATTCCCTGTAGCTCAGGACTGGGATGAAATTGATGCTGACATTGACAGCTTGGGATTACCTGTTTATTTCGCTGTTGGAAATCATGACATGGAAAACAGACCTCTTTTTGAAAGCAGGTACGACAGTACATATTACCATTTTGTTTATGAAAATGACTTATTTATTGTTTTGGACCCTAATATCGACGGTTGGAATATTTCAGGAAATCAATTGGACTTTTTAAAACAAATTCTGGCTTCAAATTCAGAAAATGTATCGAATGTTTTTGTTTTTTTTCATCAAATTCTTTGGAGGGAGTCAAACAATGAGTTTAGTTATATTCTTTGGAATTCAAGTGCAGGGAGAAGTGAATCGATAAATTTTTGGTCAGAAGTAGAACCTCTCTTCAATAATTTAAATAACCAAGTAATTATGTTTGCAGGAGATCTTGGTGCCAGTTGGGCATCAGATGTATCTTATGATAAATATGACAACATAACGTTAATATCGAGCGGAATGGGTGAGGAAAATGGTGAGAATTTTATTGTTGTAAATGTTAATGAAGATACATCTATTAAATACGATTTAATTTGTTTATCCGATACAAATTTAAATTGTTTAGGTGATTTAACGAGTCACCAAGTAGTGAGTGAAATAATCAACTACAATCAATCTTTTCTTTATCCAAATCCTATGGAGAACGAATTGACTGCATCTTTAATCGGTTTTGACAATGCCACCCTGTTTTTATACGATCTTCAAGGAAAATTAGTCCTTGAAAAAGAATTGTCGAATCAAACCGAACAAATCATAATAACCAACGCTATTCCCAAAGGTTTTTACCTCGCAAAAATAATTGACCACCAACATCAATTGGTGATAAAATTGCTTAAAAAATAATTACACCTAGGTTTTAAACCTTGTTTAAAAACAATTGTCTATAGTTTCCGTAATGGAATATCTATGCAAAAATTTGCACTCTTATTCATTTGCTCATTAGCATGCTCAGTTGTTTATGGGCAGACTTTCACTTTAGATATTTCTAAAGGTTACGGAACAGGGACGTATCAAAAGGGAGATACTGTTTTTATTTGGTCGTCTCCAGAGGTGGATACTAGATGTTTTGACCATTGGCAAGGCTCAGCAAAGGAATATATGCTCGAAGGAAATGAATGGCTAACACGAATTGTGGTGCCAACAAACGATACCATTTCATTAGTGCACGCAAGTGCTTCTCTTAATGACCTTAGCTCAACTGTGCTCATTGGAGATGAGGAAATTATTTTGCCCGGAATGGATTATGGTATACCTGAACTAACCCCAAAGGGGGTGTATTATCAAATTCCTGACAACCCTATTGGTATTATATTTTGTTTTCACGGCACTGGTGGCTCAGGTGCTGGATTTGAAACCGATTTTGAAAAACGCTCTTTTTTCAAAGCTGGTGCGAATAGAAATTATTTAATGATTGCAACAGAAGCTAATGAAAAAACGCATGGAGATCAGGATGGAAACGGTAAACTTCGATGGCACATAAAAAATGAATTAACCGATAATTCATCCAACAACATCGATATAAAATTGATTAAAGCATTGAGGGATACTTTTATCAATCGTTATAATTTACCCGATGATTTCCCCACTTTTTCACTGGGTGTTTCCAATGGTGCAAATTTTGCTGACTTGTGTGCCGCAGCACTAAATTTCAATGCCTCTGGCCACATGACGGGGAATGGCTTAACAGGCATATACGAAAATAGGGCTGATGCTACTCCTGTAATCTTTGTTCAATCCATTAACGATCAACACGAATCTGCAAAACCTGATACCGCATTTGGCAATCACGAAGCGTTACTTGAGAGAGGTATTTCTTCTGAATTTTATTGGCATACGAAAACTCCCGTATATAACGAAAGGTTTATCCGAACTACAGATTTACTAATTTCAAAAGAAATTTCAGATTCAATTTTTCAAAGAATGAAGAGGCATCCGAATTTATTGGATAGTATTAATCGAATTTTAATTTCTAACAACTCTGAATTGCCCGAAAACCTATTTGATGGTTTAAATTTATCCAATGGTTCCCAAACAGATTGTGAAAACCAGATTAAAATAATGAATGCGGATCATAAATTTCATAGCCATTTCAACAACCGGATATTTGATTTTTTTGACTTGCATTTAGAGCAAGTTAATTCAATAGAAAAACACACTAAAGAATCTCCCATTACACTTTATCCAAACCCAACCCAAAGTAATTTTCATGTGACCAATGTTGGTATGAATGCTTCAATTTCTGTGCTCTCTTCTTCTGGACAATTGATATACAAGGTTGTTGGGATTTCAGAAATTGATATGACGCCTTTTCCCGACGGGGTTTATTTTATTAAAGTAGTTGATTCTGAGCAAACAACTGTGAAAATAATTGTAAAAGAGCGTTAATAGATAGTTTATATATATATTAATATATGTATTAATTTTCCAATTAAAGAAAGTTAATTTCTCAACTTACGTTTTCTATCTTTATGTCATAAAAGTTTACTTTTCGATTAAATTCATTAACAGATAGAGGGTATGGACAGAATTGATGCACTAGGAGATTCAAGTAGCAGACTTGATTTATTTACCAAAGAATTATTAGCAGAAACAAATGATAGTGAACTTCAAGAAATTGTAAAAAAAGCAGCTATTGAGTTGAACAGTCCAATTGCTTTAGTAAGCCTAGTGCTTGACCAAGTACAGTTTTTTAAGGCGCATATCGGTTTACCTCCCGTATTAGAATCCGCTAGAGGAACCCATCGTGATGTTTCATTTTGCCAATTTGTTGTTCGAGATGGCAAAACATTTGAAGTCACCGACGCCCCCAATGACCCAAGAGTTCCTCAACATGTTGTAAAAGAATACAATATAAAATCGTATTTGGGTGTTCCAATAATGATAAAAGAAAATGTAATGGGTTCTCTTTGTGTATTGGACACTAAAAAAAGAGGTTTTTCTAAGAGCGAACACCAAAGCCTAAACAGTCTAGCTCAATTGGTAAATAAAAGGTTGGAAGCTTTAATTGTGGACCGAAAAAAATCTAGACTAGATCTAACTGAGGCTACACTAAAACCTGCGCTTAAAGAATTGTCCAAATCTTTGACTTCAATTGAAAATTTAATAACGGCTGGACATACGGCAGATAAATCTATTCGTACTTTCATCAATCACTCAGATCATTTGATTTCATCAAAATCTGGGTATTCAGATGCCTTGCTTCTTTCATTAGAGGCAGCTAAAAACGCAAATCAACTCAATGAGAATTTACTTCTTGAGCTTGAGTTAACTGCAAAGGACGGTTTAGACTGTGTAAATGCCCTTCAGGAAATTGTAATGAATATGGAATCCACGAATCTTTCTGAGGTACTTACAGCTGCTCAAGACCTTTCAAGAAATGCAACCAACCTAATTGGTGGTTTCCCACTTCCTGAACTCGAGTTTAATCCTAAAATTTATACAAAAGGAAATTTTACAATTGCCATTATTACAAACTGTCTTCTAGTACTTGCCGCAGAGCTTGGAAAACTCGATTCAAAAAATGGTATTGCGCTTAACACTCAAAAACATGATGGATTCATTGATTTAATTTTTTCAGGAAAAGACCTTTCTAAAAGTCATATTGAATCAGCGGAAATTCAACTAAAAAAGTTAATTGGAATCGAATTAGGAACGCTTAGTATTCGTTCACAGGGCAATGAATTGATTTTGAAATTTAGAACAATCGGCGAAAGTAATGTGAGTAACTCAGAACCTAAACTAGAAGTTACAAAAAACTGATAAAGACGTTTGATTTGATAGCTAGCTTTGAAAAAACATTTAATTTATATACTAATGCTGAAACAAAGTACTGTAAAAAAGGGAGCTGTTCTTCGGCGTGAAGGAATGCACTAATTTTATTTTGTTACGATTGTTGGTACACGGCATCTAATTATCAAACTAACCTAAAAATTAAAACAAATGAAACAAGCAACTTATTTCTTTTTTGGATGCTCTCTATTCATCTTTACCGCCTTCACAATTCAGAATTCAATAAATTGGAAAATATCTAAAGATTATCAGGTTAAATTCTCTGGAACAGATGCTGAAGGCATTTTTAAAAAATTATCGGGAGATATTCAATTTGATGAAAAAAACATCGACTCAGCCCATTGTAATTTAACAATTGATGTTAACTCTATAAATACAGGAAATGGAATGAAAAACAAACATGCATTAAGTGACAACTGGTTTGCTGCTGAAAAATACCCTACAATTGAATTTTCATCAAAGCTATTTTCAAAATCTGAGAATGGATATACTGTCACTGGCGTACTCAAAATTCACGGTATTGAAAAAGAAATAACCATTCCTTTTAACTTTAATAATTCGACTTTTACTTCCAATTTTTCGGTGAATCGGATGGATTATAAGGTAGGAACTATGAAGGGTATGATGAAGAAAGTTTCCAATGAAATCAAAATCGAAATCAGCATACCTGTTAGCAATACATAAAACCATGAATAGACACATTTTTCACGGATTAATTGCAGGACTAGTTTCTGCTCTTGCTGGAGTTGGATACTCTGTTATGTACCAAGGCGTAATGTTCTTAGATTTTAATCAGGTCCTTGGCTATCCCTCAATAATAGGGACTTCCATACTAAGTTGCGGTATTATGTCTATAGCTTATTGGAGCCTTGAAAAATTGAACAAAGTAAAACTTAAAGGAATCGTGAATGTTGTTATTGTTTTATTTTCCTTTTTCAGCATTTTAATTCCTATAAGTATAAGTTTGCCCTTAGATGTTGACTTTCCAGAACTTTTTCCCGGCTTGGTTATTCCAATGCACTTTTTCCCGGCTCTAATTTTCTTTGGTCTAAATCCATTTTTTCACAACTCTTCTTCTCATGAGCAATAGAACTATTAAGCAAATTATTCCTTCTCAAAAAATAAACATGGGAGGAATATTCTTGCAACAACCTTTGCCCAACTCAAACATCAAACAAATTGATCCTTTCATTTTAATCCACCACGGAGCCCTGCCCGTAAAAAAGGGAAAGGGTCAACGTGAATCTGGAGTCGGTCCGCATCCTCACCGTGGGTTTTCACCGGTTACTTTTGTTTTTAAGGGTGGTGTTCAACACCAGGATTCATTGGGGAACAATGAAATTGTTTTACAAGGAGGGACACAGTGGATTAATGCGGGTAGAGGAATTATTCATAGCGAACGCCCAACCATAGAAATGGTTGAACAGGGTGGTGAAAATGAAATCATTCAATTTTGGGTAAATACTCCTAGAAAATATAAAATGCAAAATCCAGATTATCTGCCATTATCTAAAGAAGATACGCCAGTGATTAACAAGGAAAAGGCAATTGTCCAAGTAGTTGCTGGAGAATTTGAAAATGTGATGGGTCCTGCAAAAAACGTATAGCCCTCAAACTTTGTTGCGATTTGAAACAAAATCAGGAGCTGAATTATCCATTGATTTACCAAAAAGTTATAATACACTAATTTATCTCCTGGATGGTACCATTGAATCTTGTGGTAAAACCATCCACGAAAAAGAGATGGTTTGGTTTGAAAATGATGGTGAATGTGTTCAACTCAAAGTTATAGAAAGCGCTCGATTCATCCTATTGTCAGGCGAACCGATAGGAGAACCTTTGGTAACTTACGGTCCCTTTGTAATGAACTCGCAAGAAGAAATCAATCAGGCAATTATTGATTATCAAAATGGTGAAATGGGCAGCCTCTCAGAAATTTTTGACTAATACAAACATCTTAAACTATCATATCCCACGCACCAAATTAGATTGATTACATTTGAACTAATTACAGTGAATCTCGTAGGTCACTCTAATTCAAACTTATTTTTTCATTAGTATGAATGAAAAAGTGAAAATTGGTAAAAATTATTGATTTAATAAATAGAATACAATGAATGTAAATTCAAATATGGCCGTTTTAATTGATGGCGACAATATTCCATCGGCTCACGTAAAAGAGATGATGGAAGAAATCACAAAGTATGGCAACCCATCCATAAAGCGAATCTATGGAGATTGGACAAGACCGGGTTTAAATAAATGGAAAAATCTGCTGCTAGAAAATGCTATCACTCCTATTCAACAATACGGATATACTACTGGTAAAAACGCTACAGACTCCGCTATGATTATTGATGCAATGGATATTTTATATAGTGGGAAGGTGAATGGGTTCTGTTTGGTTTCAAGTGATAGTGATTTTACTCGACTGGCTACGCGGTTAAAAGAAGCTGGAATGCAAGTTATTGGGATTGGTGAAAAGAAAACTCCGAACCCGTTTATAGTAGCTTGCGACCGATTTATTTATATTGAAATCTTGAAGAAAAAGTCGGAAGAAAAAGTTGAAAACAGAGACACTAACGAGCTTGTTATTGATAAAGTAACAAAAAAAGAGATACAGCTTATTTCTACTACAATTAAGGATTTATCCGATGATGATGGGTGGTCTTTTTTAGGTGATGTTGGAAGTTTACTGCAAAAAAAAACGTCCTAATTTTGACTCTCGAAATTATGGGTTTGAAAAACTAACTCCACTCATAAAGTCAATTGGAAAATTTGAAATTGAACAACGTGAAAATTCAAAAAGCCGACATAAATTAATTTATGTGAGAATTATCGAAAAAAACACTCCCAAAGGGAAAAAATAAGAAACGCCTTACAAGTAATAGGCATATTTTTTCAATCACAAAAAACGTTCCTCTCTCTACTTGAATGAAATATTGCTATACACTAAACGACATTTTTGAATGTTCTCAAGAAAGAGCATTTCAGGCGCCTATTCTAGGAGATGCTACGAAATTTATGAAAGGATATCTTTTTCAACCACCAGTCACGGGATTTGAAGAGGATAAAACCTGGGGGGAGATCAATGGCATTCGATACCCCATTAACAATGGTAATTTGCTGGTTAAAAAAGGCAGAATGTTTAAGGATGTTATTCTCCAACGTGATGAAAATAAATACTGGAAATGGACCATATATGATTTTGAGTTCAAAACTCTTTTTTTCATCGAAAG
>JBJKXR010000006.1:0-18454 GCA_045561495.1 Flavobacteriales bacterium
GGAATTGAATTGTCAGGATCAATTAAGCTCACAGATAAATTAGAGTGGAACGTTAATACCACACTTTCACAAAATAAAATAAAGGAGTTTACTGAGGTTGTGTCCAATTGGGATACATGGACAGATGAAGAAGAAGTTCATACAAATACTGACATTTCATTTTCTCCTTCACTTATTGCGGCAAGTTTGATTTCATACTCACCTGCTGAAGGCTTATCCTTAGGTTTGCAAACCAAATATGTAGGTAAACAATATTTGGACAATACATCAAGTGATGATAGAGATTTACCGGCTTATTTGGTTAGTGATTTTATAGCCAGTTATAGTACTTCATGTTTAATGCTTAAGCAAGTTCAATTTAATGTTTTGGTAAACAATATTTTTAACGAAATGTATAGCAGTAATGGATATACTTGGGGTGGACTTAGTGGAGGTCAGAGAATAAATGAAAATTGGCTCTACCCTCAAGCTGGAACAAACTTCTTAACAGGAGTAACGGTTAAGTTCTAAAAAATGTATTTTAAAAAAGTCAGGTAATATGCCTGACTTTTTTTGTTGAACTTTATTGCTTTTTAAATTTTAAGTGCTTCGATTACAGTGGATTATTTGCTTCTTTCGACTAAGATTTATATTTTTCGTGAAATAATGTAAGTCATTGAAGGTGAAAACAATAACTAGATTACAATACTTTACTCAAGAAAATTTATTGTTTACCTATGAGGAGCAGGTCAAACTGATATCTTCATATGGCTGTGATTGCGTGCACTTAAAAATCACAAATTCTAATGAAGAGGCCTATCTAAAAATTGCACAAAAATGTATCAAAATCGCTCATGAAAATAATTCTAAATTGATTGTTTGGGATTATCCAGAAGTAGCTAAAAAGGTACATGCCGATGGAATTCATTTTACTAAATTGAATTCTAGTGATTTGAAAAATTTAATACTCTCAAAGAAGAATTCTTACTGGGTTGCTCTGTAAATTCGCTTGATGATGTTATTGGGCTAAAGTATGAGTTTGATTATTTGTTCTTGGGTCCTTATGAAAACAGAAATTCTAAGAATGAAAAAAATAAAATAATTGGTATAACTGGTTATAAAACCTTGATTGATGAAATGCTTAAAAAGCAATTGTATATCCCAGTTATTGCTGCAGGTGGAATTCGCTTAACAGATGTTGCTTTTTTAGCGCCTTCAGGGATTTACGGTTTGGCGATATGTACTGAAATACTTGATGTCCACGACGTATCACTTGAAATACGAAAATTTCAAGCGGCCATCAAATCTGGTTGGGAGATTTAAATTTCCAACAAACAATTCTCGATTTTTTATTGCCATGCTCCATTTCAATAATTTTAGTTTTGGCACCGTTGGCTCTTAAGCTTGATAGGATCGCAGGAACAATAGATTCTTTTGAAACCAGTGTTGTAAACCAACCTACATTTTTAGCAAAGCGTTTACTTTGTTTGATCATATTGAAGATGAATTGTTTTTCACCACCGTCCGTAATGAGTTCGTTGGAAACTCCACCAAAGTTTAAATCAACTTTTTTCAACTTTTTTCCTTTGTTAAGGTTGCGTACTTTTCTGAGTGTTCCTTTTTGAGCTTCTTCAACACTTGCATGAAAAGGTGGGTTGCAAATACAGGCATCAACATATTCATTTGATTTAAGAATTCCCAGAAATATATCTCTTGAATTCTTCTGAAATCGCAGATCGATATGTTTTAGCTTCTTGTTTTCATCAATGATGGTTTGAGCATTTTCTATAGACGTTGGGTCAATCTCTGATGCGATAAAACTCCACCCATAATCTCGATTACCAATTATTGGATAAATTAAGCTCGATCCTGTTCCGATGTCTAAAATTTTTGTTTCACTTCCCATGGGTTCACCTAGTAAATCTGCAAGATGATGAATGTAATCTCCACGTCCGGGAATAGGTGGAATCAGGTAATCTTCTGGAATATCCCACGAATCAATTTGATAATAGGATTTGATTAGAGCTTGGTTTAATGCTTTTACAGCTTCTTGATTGGAGAAATCAATGGAGTCGTTCCCAAATTTGTTTGGAGTCACAAATGGTTTTAATTCTAAATGAATTCGAGTTAGTTCAGGAAAATCGTACTTGCCTTTATGCTTGTTTCTTTGATGTAGTGGCATTGCTTAAAATATAATTATTGAGTTAAAGATAACTCACTTTATAACTGTCTCTGATTTTAGTGCGTTCTAAAGCGCTTTTTTATTTGGACGTCTCAATTAGAAATTAATTATTAATTGTTCCTAAATACAATTGCTCAACCTCTTCTCTTGCCCAATCAAATTTTCGTAAAAAGTTCAAGCTTGACTTTTTGGTTGGATTACTTTTAAAGCATTTTATATTAATGCGATATGCCAACCCCTCCCAACCATATTCTTCTAATAGGAAATCCAAAATTTCAGCCAGCTTCACTCCATGAAGAGGATTATTGGTTTGTATTTGGTTTTTACTGCCTTTCATTACAGCGAAGAATAATCCTGTATCAGTGTATTGCTTAAAGTGAGATATTATGCCATCTTTTATGCTATATCTATGAATAAAATCGGCTTTGAGTTGCTTGCCTGATTCTTTATATATTCCTTTATAAACTCCAATTTCCAAAATATCATCTTCAGTTTCTATTACTTCTTTTACCTCAATTTCCCAGTTTGCCCAATTTTCATTAAACCCCTTAAAAATATGCTGGAATATCTCATCAGCTCCAATATATTCTCCACCGTTAGGAAAGCCTTTCATTTGATTCCATTTGATGTTTTTATGCAAAAGAGGACGAATTTTATCGAGCTCTTTATTTTTTATAAACTCGTTTAATTTTTGAACAATTTCAAGATGTGACATGATTTAAAGATATGTGATTCTAATTGAACTCAATACTAACTGGGCAATGATCGGATCCATAAATGTCATTATGAATTTCGGTTTTAGTTACTTTTTTAAGTAATCTTTCGCTAGTTAAACAATAATCGATTCTCCATCCTGTGTTTTTCGCTCTGCTGTTGAACCGATAGCTCCACCAGCTGTATTTTATTTCATCTGGATGAAAGTGTCTCCATGAATCAATAAATCCATCGGCAATGAATGCTGATAACCCATCAATTTCTGTTTGGGTATACCCTGGTGATTTGTTGTAATTGCTTTTGGCATTTTTAATGTCTTTTTCGGTGTGGGCAACGTTTAAATCTCCACAAAAAACAACTGGTTTTTCCGCGTCTAATTTTTGTAAAAAAGCCAGTATTTTTTTATCCCATTGGGCTCTGTAGTCTAATCTTTTTAACTCGTTTTGTGAATTGGGAACATAAACGTTCACCAAATAAAACTCTTTGTATTCAGCTGTAATTACTCTTCCTTCTTGATCGTGCTCTTCAATGCCTAAACCATAAGTAACACTTAACGGCTCTTCTTTAGATAGTATAGCAGTACCTGAATACCCTTTTTTTATTGCCGAGTTCATGTACGTATGAAATCCGTCAATATTTTTTAACGCTTCAACAACTTGATCGTCTTGTGCCTTTGTTTCCTGTAAACACAAAATATCGGGTGCCATTGAATGTAATGATTCAACAAATTCTTTTTTCATCACGGCTCGTATACCGTTAACGTTCCAAGAGATTACTTTCATGTTATAATTTATTTTGAGGTAAATTTAATTAATTCTGCAATAATGTCAGTCAAACTGACATATAAAAAGACCTTTATACATAGTGCTCTGCCAACATTTCATCAAAATCTTCATAAATCCTAATGGCACGCAGATTGAGTATGGGTAATCAAAGTTGAAATTTTTAATAAACAAATATAAATTTTGTAACGATGAGTAAGATTATTGGAATTGATTTAGGAACAACCAACTCGTGTGTAGCGGTAATGGAAGGTTCTGAACCGGTTGTTATAGCGAATAGCGAAGGTAAAAGAACAACACCTTCTATTGTAGCTTTTACTGGAGATGGAGAAAGAAAAATTGGAGATCCTGCAAAACGTCAGGCTATTACTAATCCAACAAAAACGATTTATTCAATTAAGCGTTTTATGGGTACTAGTTTTGATAGAGTTTCTTCAGATGTTGATAGAGTTCCTTACGAAGTGATTAAAGGAGATAACAATACGCCTAGAGTTAAAATAGACGATAGAAATTATACTCCTCAGGAAATATCTGCTATGATTCTTCAAAAAATGAAGTCAACAGCGAAAGACTTTTTAGGAACTGAAATTACAGAAGCAGTTATCACTGTACCTGCTTATTTTAACGATGCTCAAAGACAAGCCACAAAAGAGGCTGGTGAAATCGCGGGATTAAAAGTAAGAAGAATCATTAACGAACCTACCGCTGCTGCTTTAGCATATGGTATGGATAAGAAAGGAGAAGATTTAAATATTGTAGTTTTTGACTGTGGTGGTGGTACACATGATGTATCAGTTCTTGAATTAGGAGATGGTGTATTTGAGGTTAAAGCTACTGATGGAGATACTCATTTAGGTGGAGATGATTTTGATCAGGTAATTATTGATTGGTTGGCTCAAGAATTTCAAAAAGATGAAAACATAGATTTGAAAAAAGATCCTATGGCTCTTCAGCGATTAAAAGAAGCTGCAGAGAAGGCTAAGATTGAATTGTCTTCTTCAACCACTACTGAAATTAACTTGCCATATATTATGCCAGTTGATGGTATTCCAAAACACCTTGTTAGGTCTTTGACAAGAGCTAAATTTGAGCAATTAGCAGATAGCTTAATTAAGCGAACAATTGAGCCTTGTAAATCAGCTTTAAAGAATGCAGGGGTAGATATTTCTGATATCGATGAAGTAATATTAGTAGGTGGGTCTACAAGAATTCCAGCTATTCAAGATGCTGTTAAAGCATTTTTTAAGAAAGAACCCTCAAAAGGAGTTAATCCGGATGAAGTAGTTGCCTTAGGTGCTGCTATTCAAGGTGGTGTATTAACTGGAGATGTTAAAGATGTACTTTTATTAGATGTTATTCCATTATCACTTGGAATCGAGACGATGGGTGGTGTCTCTACTAAAATGATTGATGCCAACACAACTATTCCAACAAATAAGAAGGAAACGTATTCAACAGCTGCTGATAATCAGCCGTCCGTTGAAATAAATATTGTTCAAGGTGAACGACCAATGGCAAAAGACAATAAGTCACTGGGTAGGTTTCATTTAGACGGAATTCCTCCAATGAGAAGAGGAGAACCTCAAATTGAAGTTACTTTTGATGTTGATGCCAATGGTATACTAAATGTTTCTGCAAAAGAACTAAAAACTGGAAAAGAACAGTCTATTCGAATTGAAGCTTCTTCTGGATTATCAGATGAGGATATTGAAAGAATGAAAAGAGAGGCTGATGAACATGCAGAGGCTGATAAAGCTGCTAAGGAGAAAGTAGATAAGGTAAATGCTGCGGATTCCATGATTTTCTCAGTTGAAAAACAATTGGAGGAAATTAAAGACAAAGTAGATGAGGCTAAACTTGCTCCGGTAAAAGAGGCGGTTGAGGAATTGAAAAAAGCGCATGCAGCTCAGGATATACCTCAAATCGATACTGCTACCGAAAAATTGAATGCGGCGCTTCAGGCTATTCAGCAAGATGTTCAAGCTGCTTATGCTCAACAGCAACAAGCTGGTGATGCAGGTGATAATCCTGATGCTGATGCAGGCGCGGAAAGCGGAAGTAGTGGTGAAGAAGTAACAGATGTTGATTTTGAAGAGGTGAAATAATCTTTTTAAATAGATTAAGTTAATACAAAACCTCGCTTTATGCGAGGTTTTTTTATTCCTGTTATTTTATTTCTAAAGTTTTTAGGCTCTTTTCAATGAGCACTAGAGGAATCGATTTCTCTTTAATTTTATAATCAAAATCAGGAGATTTACGAATGAATAAGAAAATTTCATCTTCCATAATTTCAAAGGATTCGATATTGATATAGTCGTTTTCCAAGTCACATATAACGCCTTGTTTAAATTCAAACATGACTCCTTTTTGGGGATCAATGAGGAACAATTTGTTTTGAATACCCGGATATGGGTGGGTCAAAATTAGATAGTAGGTTTTATATCTTCCAACCTGCTGAATGGATTCCCATGTTAGTTTTTGAAGGTTTTGAAACAATACCCCATCGGAGACAAATAGAACTTGGTGTGAAGTATCTGTTTCGATAAAAACGCTATGTCCTGTTTTATATATTTCAATAGATCCAATGCTGTCTATGAATTGAGGCCAGCTCGGTTTGAGTTCAAATTCTGTAATTTGTCGTGCTCGGTTTAATTGATTGGCATCAAATGTAATCCAACTTTTTATTGTTGTATCGCATTTTTGATGCAGTTGATTTATTTTTTCAATTAAGTTTCCTTTTACAAGTAGCCTATGAGATCTTGGAGCATCGTAGTGACTTTTTTTAATTTTAGGTTTAAATTTTGAATAGGATACAAAATAGGGGTGATCAGACGTTGTTTTTTTTGACGAGTATGCATCTAATAACCAGCCTAGTGTTAGGTCCAAATTTTTACTAGCTGGTATGTTAAAAATGATTGAGTCAACAAATTGAGTGATTTGGCTATATTCTGGCTTAAGAAGATCATTACAAAGTGGGATAGTATTGATTAATGATGGGTGTTTTTCTTGAGATTTAATATTTAGTGTACATTTTTTTGTTCCTTTTTCATAGGTTAAAATGGTAAAATCAATTTTTCCTAAATAGTAAAATACTTCTAATTTCTCATTAAATCCATCTCCATCAATATCTTGTTTTATCGTTTTCTGTTCTCTCTGTGCGAAAGAAACTAAAAAGCTTATTGTAAATAGTATGGTATTAAAAATCTTCAAATTTTAACGTTTGAATTCAGTGATTAATGACGTATCAAAATATACATTCATTTTTTCTAAGTTTTTATATACAGTTACAATTTCAAATGTGGATTTTTTTTTAGTTTTTCTTTTACGTGTTTTTATCCGCATTCGCATAAGCTGAGTAAGGACCTCTATATCTTTATAACCTGTCACAATATAGGCCGTTTCCATAGACATACCATCTCCTGTTTGAAAAATCATATTTCCTAGTCTTTCATAAATTCTGCGATATAAAGCAGCTTGCACAGTGTCTTGTAAGCTATTGAATGCATAGGAAAGCTCAACATGTCCCATTAAGCATGTAGGATAACGTGTTATCAAAGAATCAGCATATCTTTTTGCTTTCGCCCAATCGTGATTATCATTCAGCGCCATTGTTTGCATTTCAAGCCCAATGTATTTGTCGGGATTATAATCAGGTTGTAAAACAAATCCATAATACCCCATTGCAAGTTCAAAGTCTGAAACGGTTGAATCAGGATTAAACATTTTATATAATAAATCATCGATATATAATTTACTGTCTCCGTCATCAGTCATTAAGGTAATTTGGTCTAAGGTGTATCCAAATATTTTTTTTTTAAAATGATATCCGCTTTGAGCGCACGAGAGAAAACTACACAAAATTAGTAAAGTGTTGAGTAATTTTTTCATGTGGATTTTACGTTTAATAAGTGTAAATGTTCCAAGTTAAGCACAAACATAGTACCAGAAAAAATACGTAAAAAACTGAAACCGTTAAAACAGAAATTCGTTACTTAATAAACAAGGCAAAGTTAACATGAAAATTACTACTGAAATGTATAATGATTTAACCAATGAAACATGCATCAATATGATTGATAGAAAAGGTGTTTTGGTTGATGAGGTGGTTATTTTTGGCTTTATTAGAATAAAAATATTTAGTCTTCATAACTTTTATGTTCAAGCTGTTTATAATAATAATGATGAAAGTTTGTTAGAAATAAAAGCTTTGATTTCCCAAGACGATTGGCAGCCTTATCTGGAAACACTCGATTTAAAGGAGTTTTTTAATCTGAATTGTTAAATTAGTAGTTCAATATTTTTATTCCTTAACATTAATTTTCCTCTACAGTAAATTCTTTTCAAATCCTTGATGTCCTTGGAATATATATCAGATACATTACTAACATGAATTGCATTTATATGGATGTCGTCTTTTATTTTAGTTAGAAAATTTGTTAATATGTGTCCCATTAATCCCCCTTTGATCAATTTGTTTTGATTCTTATACCTGTATACAAATAGGTGCTGATTCATTTTAGAATTATGCTTCAACGTATTTAGATTGTTGTTTTGAACAGAATTATATAAAGTCTTATCATGATGTTTAATTATCGTTTTTGAACTTTTATAAATACCGTTGGTGTTTTCTTGGTGACTCGCATAAAATAAAATTGTAATTGGTTGCTTAAGAAATATTAATTTATTGTGACTGAATTGAGTAATGGTTTCTAATGAATTAATTTTATATTGTCCAGTTACTTTCATAGTATTTGTATCTGGAATAGCATGAATTTTTATTCTTAAAAACTCTTTTATAACGATTGATTTTAGGCTGTTGCATTGTTCGTAGTCATCGGCAACGAATTCATAGGTGGCATAGTGCTTAGCGCCATGTAGAATAGCCGCCATTAATTTATCCTCTTTGTCCCATGTAGATATTGAAAAAGAATGCTGTTTTGTTAATTGTAATACGCTTTCACATTGCTTTAATTTTCCGAAAACAATGTTCTTAGAAACTTTATATTTCTGTTTTGTTTTTTTTGTAAAAGAAGGTCCGAAAATGCTTTTCAAATAGGAATTGTAGTTGTTATCTATTTGTTTAAAATCTTGTAGATTTTGAGCATTTGTTGTTAAGGACAAAATACATAGTACTAATAAAAATCTCATACACCGACAGTAGAAAAAATTATGCCATTTTATATGAAATGTTATTCGCTGTTTTCCGTTGTAAGAGATATAAATAAATTTAAATTGTAACAAAAAATCAATTCGATTGTTTAGTTTATATCAATTGAGTTGTGCCTTTATTTAATTGATACTGTCAATAGTAAAAGGGGATTGTTTAATCCCCTTTTTTGTTTTTTATAATTCTTCTAATTTAATTGAATTAATTACCGCATTAGGTGCGTTGTTCTCTAGATTATATACAACAGCAATAACGCCAAGGTTAGAAAGGTCTTCATTTGATGTTTCTAGTGTAAATACTTCCCTAAATTCTTCTCCAGATGAATTAGAACTTAATGATTTACCAATTGTTGGAGTTAGTGCATAAATAATTTTGTTTTTTACTGTAAAATTTTCAGATCCAGAGTCGGTAGTTTGACTGGCTAATTCTGATTTTCGATAGGCATATACTGCAACACTGTGTTCTGAAACTGAAGAAGTATATACTCCTTTTACATAAATTTTAATCTCTTTATTACTAGGCGTAGATTTAATACCCAGTTTTATAGTCGGGGTTTGATTTTGAGAGCTTTCTATTGATTCATACCATAGTGTCGAGTCAATATTGTAGCATGTCAAATTATTTACATACGCTGGCCAAGTATTTAATGTGTTATTTCCATTTTGGTCAAATAGAAATTTCAATTCTTCAGCAATATTGGAATATTGAGGGTCAAGTATGGATGGGTACATCATACATCCATTTACATCTTCAGAAATTATATCATTAATCTCCCCATTCAATATTTTTTCGAGTTGAGGTTGTGCGTGTTCCGCGCAAGTTGGTATTTGAGTATTGCTGAAAACAAAAACGAAAGGCGTATATTTTTCTGTTGTGTTTATAGAATTCCAAAAAACATCCGATTGATCTTCGGGAATACAACCGATTAAGTAAAATAGAATTAAAATAAAGCCTACAACTTTTTTTGACATAGTGAATTAAAGATATAATATTGTTGTAAGAATAGTAATATATAGCTTTTAATTTAACGTTTTTGATGCTAATACGTTGCCTGATAACCATATTTCTGCTGCTCTCATTGAGTTCAGAAGCACAATTTTACAATTTGGGCCAAAATCCAGCATCTACTAAATGGAGTCAAATTAAAACTGATTATTTTCAATTAATATTTCCTAATGATTTTCAGGATAAAGCTCAAGATTTGGCAAATTTGTTGGCTTATGCCAATGAAAAGTCACGGTTAACTTTAAACACTAAACCAAGGAAAATATCAATTATACTGCAAAATAATACCACTGTAGATAATGGTTTTGTAACGCTTGCACCAAAACGATCGGAGTTTTACGCTACGCCTTCTCAAGAAAATGATGGAGTTGATTGGTTGAAAAAATTAGCTGTTCATGAGTACCGTCATGTTGTCCAGTTTGAGAAGTATGAAGAAGGTGTTGGTAAAGTGTTGAAAATCATTTTTGGAGAACAAGGAATGGGGGCTTTGATTGTATTGACAACTCCATTATGGATGATTGAAGGTGATGCGGTTATCGTTGAGTCTGAACATACAGAGAGAGGTAGGGGTGAATATGGTCCTTTTTTGAGAGAGTTTAAGGCTCAAATTATGGAGATGGATTCATTAAGTTATGAAAAAGCTTCATTTGGTTCCTTCAAGCATTATGTAACTGATCATTACAAGTTGGGGTATTTTTTATCTGAATTTGTTAAAGATGAATATGGAACTCATGTTTGGGATAGTGTAATGCATAGAGTGGTTCGAAACCCTTTTCCTCCATATCCATTCAGCTACCATTTAAAAAAGGTCACGGGTAAGTCCACAAGTCAATTGTATGGAGATTTAATAGCTGCAACTCGGAAGAAAATAGAAAGTAAAAAAGGGTTTTTTGATGCATCGCCAAAAGAAATTTTAAGTCCAGTTTATGATGATTATGTAAGTTTCGAAAATCCAATTTTTGTAAACGATTCTTTTGTTATTGCTTGTAAAAAATCATACAATCATCCATTGAAGTTTGTAACAATAGCGGATGGGAAAGAACGCTTGATTCATACCCCTGGTAATTATGATGATAACTCGTTAAATATACATGGGTCTAAATTGATTTGGGCTGAAAAGAGAAGGCATCCCCGTTGGGATTATCTTGATTATTCAGAAATAATAGTAATGGATATTTATAAAAAAAATCGAAAAAGACTTAAAAGAAAAACGCGTTGGTTTGCTCCAACATTTAGCCCTAAGGGCGATAAGATAGCGGTTGTGGAATATGCTAAAAACAATGCTCCTTCTATTGTTATTCTGAGTTTAAAAGGAAAGGAGCTACAGCGCTTTCAATTATCTAAAGGGCAAGTTTTTCACCCAAATTGGTATGCCGAAGATAGTATTGCTTTTAGTCGTCTAGATGGATTTTATAATTATTTAGAGGTGTTAACGTTAAGTGATGAAACATTCATGCAATCAAAAAGCTTTTCAATACCTCTTAGTTATCCAACAAAATACAAGAATGGTTTTTTAGTCCAAACTCTAAATAGAGATAAGGATTGTATTGCTTTTTTTGACTTTAAAAATCGAGGTGAATTAAAAGAAGTTATAAATCCCGAGTATGGACTAAAGTTTATTTCTCTTGACTCATCCCAAGAGAGTGTAGTGTATTCGGATTATCATAGTGATGGTTTTAAAGTAGCTAGGTCTGAAATTGAAATTGGTTCATTAATCCCTTCTAATTGGTCAAAAAGTCTTGAGAATTTAACTGTTCCAAAAAAGCAATTTGATGTCACAAAGTATCGCCCAATGCTCCATTTGTTTAACTTTCACAGTTGGGCCCCGTTTTCTGTAAACCCAAGTAATGAAACTGCTAATATTGGAGCTTCTATCTTTTCTCAAAACCTTTTAGGTTCCTCGATTTTGAGCTTGAATTATGATTATTTTAGTTTCACGAAAGCGCAGAAAACGTCTGCTAACTATAGTTTTGAACATTTTTATCCTACGTTTTTTGCGGAAGCCTATCAACTCAATCAACCGAATACAACAGTTCAGTCGGTTTTGGCAGATATTCAAAGTGTTGGCTATCAAACAGGGAGCGAACTAGAGCTCTATTTTAATGGGAATAAGTATAGAAAATCAGCTTTTTTAAAAGGAGCATATGTTTATGATGAAATTACGTATGATTTTGAGGAGGGTTATGTAGATACCGTATTAAAATTCGAAAACACACAATGGTTTGCTGCTTTTGGATTAGTCCATAAATATGGGCTTAGAGATATCTACTCCCCTTGGAGTTTTGTTCTTTCATCAGCATGCTATCTTAATTTAAATGAGAATCAAAATGCTCAGGTAGTTAATGTTTCAGCCACTATACCTGGCGTACTAAAAAATGATGGATTTAGATTTTTAGCTGGTAAGCAATGGGGAACGGACGTATTTGTTCCGGATTACTTAGCTGAGCCAAGAGGAGTTTTGAATCAGAACTATAAAAGAGGAGAGCGATTTACAGCCCAATACGCTCTTCCGTTAATTTATCCCGACTGGAAAATAAGTAGATTGGCCTATTTGCAAAGAGTTAGAGCAGATTTATTCTATGACTATTTGCAGGTAAACGATGATGTAGAGAATAATTATTTTAGCTCACAGGGAGGAACTCTTTATTTTGACTTTAATCCATTGAGGTACTCCTACTTAACCACGTTTGGTATTCAAATAGGAGCGGATCGTGATGGTAATGTTTTTTTTGCTCCGAGTTTTTTTATTAGTTACTAAATCAAGTAAACGGCTTCTTCTTTAGCATTCATTTCAACATGGATATGGTCTTGTAGTGTTGTGGAAACCGTTAATCCAACAAATGAAGGTTTAATTGGGTATACACTATGATTTCTATCAACAAGAACAAGAGGTCGTATTGCTTTGATGGGTGATTCTAAAAAGTATTTAGCAGCATACATTAAGGTTTTACCACTGTTACTTACATCATCAACTATAACAACCGTTTTATTTGCATATTCCTCAGAACGCAGTTCGCATTTTATTTTACTAGCTAATGGATTGTCTTTATTTATTTCAATAGCAGTCATGTTGATTTTAATAGAAGAAATTGATTTCAACTGGTCGGCTACTCGTTGTGCAATAGTGGAGCCGTTTCCTGGAGTTATTCCACATATAATAATTTCTTCTTCTGTGAAACATAGTTCATGAATTTGATGGACAATTCTGTTGATTTTTGACTGAATTTCTTCTTTGCTTAAAAGTATTGTTTTTGTACCCATGACTGCTAAAATATTGTTTATTTATTCGTTTACAAAACCTGATTAAATTAACGGTATTTATTTACTAAGTACTCAATCAAAAATAAAATATTCATCCTTTAATTAATTCCTGGAATATCTTTCCTGTAGGATTTTTATTAGTTGGAACATTAAACTTTTTTCATATTGAAAATTAGACTTAATTTCCGAGCTTAAGAACATGTAACGTAATTTGTGCGCAAAATAATTTTTAAAAGCTTTACTAAACTTCCATTTTTGTTTTCAAACTTCTTATTTTTGGGAAAAATAAATTTGGAATGAGTACTCTAACAGAAGCAAAATTTAAGTTTACGAATCAAACATCTTATTATAAAGGAAAGGTGAGGGAGGTTTACGGAATAAATGATGATTTGTTAGTTATGGTTGCTTCCGATAGAATCTCTGCTTTTGATGTTGTTCTCCCTAAAGGAATACCTTTTAAGGGGCAAGTTTTAAATCAAATTGCATTTACCTTTCTAAAAGCAACGGAAGATATTGTTCCCAATTGGCTAATAGATTCACCAGATCCAGTTGTTTCAATTGGAAAGAAGGCTGAGCCTTTTAAAGTAGAAATGGTTATAAGAGGGTATTTAACAGGTCATGCTGCACGAGTGTATAATTCAGGATTAAGAACATTGTGTGGAGTAAGTTTGCCAGAAGGATTAAAGAATAACGAAAAGTTTCCCAATCCGATAATTACTCCAACTACTAAGGCTGACCAAGGCCATGATGAGGATATTTCAAGAGAAGATATTATAAGTAAAGGCATTGTTTCAGAAGAAGATTATATTCAATTGGAAAAGTATACACGAGAACTTTTTCAGCGAGGTACTGAATTAGCTGCTCAAAAAGGACTGATTTTAGTGGATACAAAATACGAGTTTGGTAAGGATAAGGATGGTAATATTATATTGATTGACGAAATTCACACTCCTGATTCCTCTCGATATTTTTATGCGGATGGTTATACTGATCGTTTAGAAAACGGTGAGGAACAAAAGCAATTGTCTAAAGAGTTTGTTCGTCAATGGTTAATTGAAAGAGAGTTTCAAGGAAAAGAGGGCCAAATTATTCCAGAAATGACACCAGAATATGTTAATTCTGTAAGTGATCGATATATAGAACTCTATGAAAAGATTATAGGAGAAACCTTTATAAAAGCTGATGTTTCGAACATTTCTGAAAGAGTAAAATCTAATGTTGAAAGTTTCTTGAGTACTCTTTAAAAACAAGAGAATTAAAATCCAACTTTTTATTAATTATTTCATTTTTAAATGAAATAGTTTAAACAACTAAATTTACTGTCATAAATTTAGATTTATCCAAAAAAACAAGTTTTCTTTGTGTACACTATTTAATAACAAAGTACAAATGAAAAAACTAAAATTAGCTGCTCTTCTGGCGGTTATACTGTCGTCTTGTATCAAGGACGATTATAATTTAGAATCAGCTCAAATTCAATATTCTCCTGAAATTGCTGCACCACTTTTAAAATATACTGTTGAAGCTAGTGATTTATTAACCTTATTAGATTCATCGATGCTAACTGAAAATAGTGAGCAACTTTTAGAGTATAGATATTCAGATCAGGTGTATTCACTTGCACTTTCTGAATTTATTAATATTGACGACGTAAATTTCGACTTTGAATTTCAACTAGAACCTTTAAGTATTGAGGATATTCCTCCTTTTCAAACCGCAGTTTCTTTACAATCTGTAACAGATAACGATCCTGTTTTATCTGGATTAGTAACTAGTCTTACTGCTGTTGACTCTTGTGCAAATGCATTTCCACCTGTAGCTGATATCGATATACCTGATGTTACTTTTCCAATTGCCGGGGCACCTTTTGCATCGGCTACTTTTTCAAGTGGTGAGTTGTCGGTGGAATTAAAAAATGGTTGGCCTACACCGATTAATAATGTTCAACTAGTGCTTAAAAATTTATCTGATAATTCTGTTATCGGTACATTAAATTACACTGAAATATTGCCCGGAGATTCCTTAACAGATGTAATTGACTTGGCAGGTAAGACTGTTGAGTCAAGTATGGTTGGAGAATTTGTTACTGTTTCTTCAGCAGGGACAGGTGGTAACCCCGTTTGTGTTAGTTTACATGATGAAATTGTAGCAACCGTTAATGGGACTAATTTTGTTGTGGTGTCTGGGTCGGCGGAATTTCCAAATCAGGAGGTTATTAATGATACAATTGATTTTGCAATGGATTTGACATCAGGCGAACAATTAGAAACTTTAGAATTAAAATCAGGAAATTTAGCAATAGAAGTTGATTATGAAATAGAGGAAGCTGCTAAGTTATATATAGAATTGCCTTATGCTAAACTTGGAGGTAATTCATTTATAGATTCCATAGAAATTGGTGGAGGTCCAACGCTTGTTAATGAAACATTTGATTTATCAGGATATTCCTTTGATTTAAGTAAGGAAGGTCAAACTGTAAATGCAATTGAAGCGATAATAAGAGGAAGTTTAGTCAGCTCTGGCACACCAGTTAATTTTGATACGGCAAATTCGGTCACTGCTGATATTACAATGAGTAATATACAGCCTGCTTTCATAGATGGTTATTTTGGAAGTCAATCATTAACACTTGATCCAGAAACATTTGATTTTGACTTGGGTGAAGCGCAAATTTTTGAAAAAATAAGTTTTGCAGAGCCAACAATAACACTTGGTTTTCACAATACTTTTGGTATACCTATGGAAATCTCAAGTTTGGATCTTGATATGAAAAGAGATGATGATTCAGCTTCTTTGGATGCCTCAAGTGTTATCCCTTTTCAAATTTTAAGCGGTAATATTTCCTCTCCAGATATTCCGGTAACGAGTGAATTGATTTTGGGAAATTCAACAAATATTGCAGAGTTAATTAACATTTGGCCAAATGTTGTAACTACTGGTTTCGATGGAACAATAAATCCTCAAGGCAATACATACAATTACGCTCTTGATACAAGTAAAATGGACATCACGTTAGACTTATCTATACCTCTTTATGCAACAGTTAGTGAGTTTACTATTCAGGATACCATAGAAATTGATTCTTCAATGTCTCAAGGTTTTGAATTTGTTAAGCGTGCTTCTCTAAGAACTAATATCGATAATGGGTTTCCTTTAGAAGCTTCCGTTAAATTTTACATAACTGATGAGAATTATGTGATATTAGATTCACTGGAATCTTCTGATAATAGTGATGTTTTAATTAATGCTGCAATTGTTGACCCTGCAACTGGAGATGTTACATCAGACGGGTTCAGACAAGCTGATTTAACAGCCGATGAAGAGGATGTAAACTTGTTAAAAATATCGGGCAATAAGCTAATTTTATCGGCCACTTTAAATACCGCCAACTCAGGTGCTAATGTGAAAATCTATTCTTTCCACAAGATGGAAATAAAAATGGGGATTTTAGCAAAAATATATTATGAAGCAGATCTTAATTTTAGCAATAATTAATAGCAGTAAAATGAAAAAGATATATACACTATTAGCGGTTTTTATGTGTGCTTTTAATTTTGCAGGGGCGCAGTATGCGAATCAACAAGCCTTTTACAACAATCTTCCTCAAGCAAAATATACCAATCCAGGAATTCTGCCTGATTATAACGGATATCTCTCCATACCTGCTTTATCTGGCTATGGAGTAACTCTATCCAATAGCGGTTTTGCATTTAATGATTTGTTTCACGATGGAAACTTGAGCCCAAATAATTTATTGTCGTCAATGCAAAATAAAAATCTACTAACTATAAGTTCAGCAGTTGATGTAATTGGATTTGGTTTGAAATTTGGCAAAAATTTTATTACCCTTAACGTTACCCCTAAAACTGATGTTAATTTAGGCTATAGTAAAAGCGTTTTTGACTTCTTAATCAACGGAAATGGTAACTACATCGGTCAGTCAATTTCCTTGGATGGATTTTCGTTTGACGTTTCGAGTTATGTTGAAACAGGAATCGGATACACTAGAGAAATTAACGATAAGTTAAGTGCCGGGGCTAGGGTGAAATTATTATCTGGTTTGGGGAATATACATGGGGATTTTGATGGTATAAGCCTTTATACAGATCCGAACGATTACTCTTTGACCGCTAGTTCAAATTTTGCCATTAATGCATATGGAACTTTTTTTGCAGATTCTGAATTAGCTCAACAAATGGGGAACCCTCCTTATTTTAATCCAAACAACCTTGGTTTGGGACTTGATCTGGGTGTGAATTACCAGTTTTCAGACAACATACAGATTTTTGGTAGTATAGTTGATTTAGGGTATTTAAAATGGTCAGAATATGGAGAAACTTTATACAATGATGGCGCTTCGTTTAAGTTTGATGGTTTGCCTTTGGATGAATTATTAGGATCTGAAGACGATACTAATGATGGCTCCAGTTTTTCAGATGATTTAATGGATAGCTTATCATCAACATTTAATTTACAGAGGTCGCAAATTTCCTATACAACAGGATTAAAAACTCAAATTTATGCTGGAGCTTCATATAGTTTTACGGATTATGTTGTTTTCCAAGGGATGTTGCATGGAAGAGTGTTTAATAACAAATTTTACCCGATGTATATGTTTTCAGGTGGGATCAATTTAAAAAGATGGTTGTCGGCAAAGTTAACCTACAGTGGCATAAATAAAACGTATAATAATATTGGCGCTGGTGTTGTTTTGCATGCAGGAGCATTTCAATTGTATGCTATGATGGACAATCTTTATGGTCTTACACAAATTGACCATACCAGGAATTTAGCCGGTAGTTTCGGAGTTAATTTTACTTTCAAAGACAAGGATGATAAAAAAATAAAGAAAGCGAAAGGGAAGAAAAAGAAAGCAGAAAATAAGAAAGATAAAGCTAAAGACAAGAAAAAGAAAGCAGAAAATAAGAAGGATAAAGCTGAAGATAAAAAGGAAAAGGCAGAGGGAAAGAAGGATAAAGCTGAAGATAAAAAGGAAAAGGCAGAGGGAAAGAAGGATAAAGCTGAAGATAAAAAGGAAAAGGCTGAGGATAAGAAAGAGAAAGCTGAAGATAAAAAGGAAAAGGCAGAGGGAAAGAAGGATAAAGCTGAAGATAAAAAGGAAAAGGCTGAGAATAATAAAGAAGTAAAGGTAGCTAATAC
Source organism: Flavobacteriales bacterium (assembly GCA_045561495.1). Classification (GTDB taxonomy): domain Bacteria; phylum Bacteroidota; class Bacteroidia; order Flavobacteriales_C. The sequence continues at coordinate 18,251 of JBJKXR010000006.1, forward strand.
TAAAGAGAAGCAATTGAATTCTGAGGCTAAGAAAGAAAAATTAGAGGCAAAAGAAATTAAGCAAGAAACCAAAGCTATTAATAAAAAAGAGAAAGAATTGAAGTCTGATGCTAAGGATGTAAAATCAGAGGCAAAAGAAATTAAGGAAGAAACCAAAGCTATTAATAAAAAAGAGAAAGAATTGAAGTCTGACGCTAAGGATGT
>JBJKXR010000007.1:0-55829 GCA_045561495.1 Flavobacteriales bacterium
GCCTTTGGTTTGCCAATGAAGAAATTCAAATCTCAAACAGAGACCTTTGGATCTTTGGTATTTTTGGGATTTGGTTATTTCAATAGATCAAATTCCAATGAAGGCCTATATGAAAATTACTTAAACATTAATGCAAGTATTATTTTAAACGATAAATGGTTTATTAAACGAAAATTTCAATAACACATGAAAACAATAATCAAGGTCACTTTTCTATTCATGACACTATGTTTTTCAAGCATGGCTCAAGAAGCTAAAGAAGTTAATTATGGAGAAAATCCAGAAGAGTGTAAGAAAAATCTTACCATCATGCAAACTTACTATAAGCAAAAGGCATATGAAGATGCTGTTCGATCCTATAGGAAATGTTTAGACGGATGTCCGGAATCTTCAAAAAACATTTACATAGTTGGTGAAAGAATAATGAAGCATTACATCAAGAAAAATAAGGAAAATAAGGAATTGAAAAGTAAGTATGTAGATTCTTTGTTAATGGTTTACGACTTAAGATTGAAGTATTTTCCTGGAGATGAAAAATCTCAAATGAAAATACTTGAATCTAAAGGAAAAGCCTTGGCACAATATAGAATAAATGAATCGATGGAAGAAGCTTATGCTCTTCTTGACTCCTCAGTCAATTACACCTTTCCTAAAACTAAGTCATCTACAGCTACCCGATATATGTACGTGACAAAAATTATGAATAAAAAAGGAAAATTAGAGTGTGAAAAAGTGATTGAGAACTACTTGAAAATTGAAAACATTGTTAACCAATATCCCGAAAATAAAAGCTACACTAAACTCAAGAAAAAAAGTTTAAATTATGCTGATGAATGTTTAGGTTGCGATTTATTAGACTCTTTATACACTTTAAACTTTGAGCAAAATCAAAATGACACGAATTGGTTGGATGCGGGAATAAGCTTATTGTATGAGAAAAAATGTACTTCTAGCGAAATCCTGGTAAAAATGATGGAGAAAAGGTTCGAAAGTTCTCCAGCTGCAAAAACAGCAATTGTCTTGGCATTATATTTTGGAAACAAAGAAGAAAATGATAAAGCATTAGATTATTTTGATAAAGCCATTGTAATGCAAAAAGACTCTTTGAAACTCACAAAATATTTAATTAAGAAAGCAAAATTTCAGAACAAAATAGGGAATTATCCAGGAGCAAGATCAACCGCAAGTAAAGCTTTAGCTATTGACCCAAAAAAGGCTGAAGCGTGTATTGTTATCGGGAACGCAATAAGTTATGGGGCGAGCAACTGTAAAACATTGAAATTTGGAGGGCCAGAAGTTTTTTGGGTGGCTGTTGATTATTACAACAAAGCGGCGTCTATTGCTGAAGATCCTGAAATAAAAGCTAAAGCATTAAAAAAAGCAGCTAAAAACTCAAATTATTTCCCGCGTGAGCAAGATATTTTTCTTAAAACATTAAATGTGGGTGATTCGTACCAAGTAGGGTGTTGGGTAAATGCCTCTACAACTATTCGTGCAAAAAAGTAATTGAAAAGACGATTCATTATACTGCTAAAAAGCATTAGTACTTTGGTACTAGTGCTTTTTATTTGTTCTTGTCAAAGCGATCTAGATCAACTTAATAAAAATGGTATTGAAATAACAGGAACGGTTCCAGATGCTTACTACACAAATTTTAATATTATATATTCTGATTCTGGTATTCTAAAAGTAAAAATAACTGGACATATTCTCGAACAATATTCCAAGGGAAAAGATAAACCAGGAAAAGATATAATGCGTGATAGTGTGCATGTTCGGTTTTACAATCAAAACCAAATCGTATCAAGTGAATTGTTTGCAGATTATGCAGTTAGAAACAATGGTACGAATGAAATGAATGCTCGAGGAAATGTAGTTGTGATAAATAGTAAAAAAGAAAAATTAAATACTGAACGACTAACTTGGAACTCTCAAACAAAAAAGATAATTTGCGATACCACAGTTGTGATCACCAAACCCAATGGTCAAAAGATAGTTGGCAACAGTTTGGAGTCTGATGAGAAATTTGAAGATTATAAAATCACAAAAGTTAGTGGAGAATTGCCGTTTAAACGTGAAGAAACGCCTAAATAAAATATTTGAAATCGCCTGGTTAATTATTGGAATTAGTTCAATAATCGCATTTATTTACTATTATTTCAACTACGGTTTAGAGCCTGTAAAACCTCTTTTACTTATCATTCCTGTTTCTGGAATATTCTATTATTCAAGACGTCAAAGAGGAAAAAAAATGGATGCTGAATAATGACTTGGATTATATTAATTTCTACCATTATATTATCTGCAATTTTTTCTGGATTAGAAATAGCCTTTGTTACCGCCGACAAAATGCAAATTGAAATCATTAACAAACGAGGAGGTTTAATTGCTAAAGTTTTGAATTCTTTTATATCCTATCCTTCAAGATTCATTGCTACATTGTTAATTGGCAATAACCTAGCACTTGTAACCTTTGGTATTTATATAGAAAAAATTTTAGAGCCCAAAGTAACCTTATTCACAGACAATACAATTCTTGTATTACTGATTCAAACAATTATCTCCACCACCATCATCTTATTGTTTGCAGAATATATTCCGAAAACTATTTTTCGACTAAAACCAAATCATGCATTAAGAGTTTTTGCTTACCCTATGTTCCTACTCTTTTGGGGGTTGAAATGGGTAGTAAACAGTGTTGTTGGATTCTCTAAATTCATTTTAAAAAAGTTTTTAAAAGTTGATATTCAGGAAGATCGTCCAATTATTGGTAGATTAGAACTCCAACAATATTTGGAAAAACGAGTTGAAAACACTGAAAACACTGATGAATTAGATGCAGAAGTGCAGTACTATAAAAACGTCCTTGATTTTCAATCGGTAAGAGTTCGAGAATGCATGGTTCCTAGAACTGAAATTGTTGCCTTGGATGTAAATACATCCATTGAGAAATTAAATAAAATATTTATTGAAACAGGGCACTCAAAAATTCTAATTTTTAAAGAATCTGTTGATGAAGTGATTGGCTTTGTGCATTCTAAAGAAGTCTTTAAACAACCAGAAAACATTTCTTCCATCATTTTACCGATTGGTTTTGTACCCGAGTCCATGACAGCCCAAAGAGCATTAAACACATTTATTCATTTAAGAAGAAGTGTTTTAGTAGTGGTGAACGAATTTGGTGGTACTGCTGGAATGCTAACCGTTGAAGATATTTTAGAAGAGATTTTAGGTGAAATTGAAGACGAACACGATATAGTAGATCACGTTGAAGAGAAAATATCTGAAAATGAATTTTTATTTTCCGGGAGATTAAAAGTGGATCTTCTAAATGAAAAATATAACTTAAACATTCCTACAGATGAGAGTTATGAAACACTAGCGGGGTATATTTTCACCCATACCGAAGCAATTCCGAAAAAAGGAGCTACAATTGAAATCGATCATTTTTCATTTCAAATCGAAAAAGTTGGTGAAACAAGAATTGAACTCATTAAACTATTAGTATACCCTGTTAATTCTAAAAAATAAACCAGTATCTCGAAACAACTGCTTTTAAAGACCAATTATCACCCGATATTTTTCATTTATCAATGAAACTGTAATATATTTGTACACCTTTAAATTTTGCATAAAATGGGAATAATTCAAAAAACAAGAGACAATTCAGCTTTAATGTTAATTGTTATCGGTGGAGCTTTGTTGGCTTTTATTCTTACTGAGTATTTAAGTTCTAGTAATTCAACTAGTGAACTGGACACGACGGTAGGAGAATTCAATGGAGTTGAAATATCAGATAAAGAATTTGCTTCTGAAAGAGAAAAAATAGTATTTCTTACGAATGGTGGGGAATCCTTTGCTTCCTCCACACAAAAACAAAAAGCCTCTTTTACAGATGATACTTGGAGACAAATATTACGAGATAAATTCCATCAAAATCAAGCCGAAGAACTTGGAATTAAAGTAACCGGTGAAGAAGAAGAAGAGATGCTCGTTGGAAACCTAGAAACAAAAACTCCCGCTTTTTATTTTTACGTGAACTACTTATTTGGCGGTTCTGATTTGTTCCAGAAAAACAGAGATGAAATTGCTCAAAATCCATCAGACATCTCTAAATATGCTTATATGGCTGTTATTAACCGTCAAAGCAACCAAATAATTAAACAAGTTCGTTTGGATAATGGAAAAGATCTCTGGGTAAGAGACTTTGGAATCAAACTAAAAGAGCAAGAAAAACTTCAACGGGTTTTGTCAAGTTGTTTTTATACCACAACCAGTTTAGCAAAGGATGAGTTTTTAGCGAATAATTCAAATAAAGATGTAGAAGTAGGTTTTGTAGCATACAGTTCTATTAATGATTCATCCATAGAACCAACCATGCAGGAAATAGAAGCTGCTTATGAAGAAATAAAATATCAATTTGTTGAAAAGGAAAATTCAAGAAAATTGGTTTTTGCAACTTTTGACTTGCAGCCATCTAAAGAAGACAAGCAGGCTGTTTTAGAAGATATTGCAGGTCTTAAAATCACATTAGATGAGGAAGAAAATACTAAGTTGTTTATCAAAAATGAAACCGATGCAAACGAATTGGTTGATTTTAGCTACTATAAAAAAGGTGAATACCCCGAGAAAATAGCAGGAATTGATACTAAATTATTCCAGCTGAAGAAAGGCGATACGTATGGCCCATTTACAAATCCAGATCAAAGTAAATATGGAGTTGCAAAAGTGTTAGATGTTAAACAACTTTCCGATTCAGCCAAATTTGAAATGGCTCGTGTTGAATATCAGCCAGCATTAGACAAAATTGCAGCAGGCGATTCAGCATACGAATATTCCGCCGAAGATCAACAAAAATTCCAGACACTATACTCAGAACTCGCGGATAGTTTATTAGAAGAGGTACAATCGAAAAAGTTCTCTTCTATTTCTAAGGATTTTCTTTATATCGATTCAAGTTATATTAAAGATGGAAAATTACAATGGACTCAGTTATCTGCCAACATCTATGGTAGAGACTTTATGGATAGCATTATAACTTGTAAGGTAGGAGATGTTAAGAAAGTTTTTATTCCTACAAAACAAGGTGGTTTTTTCGCTTTAATTAAGATTAGAAAATTTGGTGTAAAATCGAAAAAAATGCAAATTGGAACGATAATAAAGAATGTTTTACCGGGAGATAATACTCAAGAGGATTATATGTCCAGAGCAAATCAAGTTGCCTTCATAATCAAAGAAGGAAAGGACTTAACTTCATTTTCCGATAGTCTAAATTACGTTCTTGATTCTGCAAACGTTAAGGGATCAACTTATAGTTTAAATGGTATTACTGACTCTAGGAAAATTATTTACTGGGCATTTAATACTGAATTTAATGAACCATCGAATGTATTTACTACACCAGAGAAATATATTGTAGGTGTGGTTAAAAGTGAGAACAAAAGTAAATTTAAATCGCTAGAAGACCCATATGTGAAATATGTTTGTGAAGCCCATGCTCGAAAACAAAAACAAAAAGCGAATATTTTAAATAACTTTCCGGAGATAACTGCAAACAATCTTCAATCTCTAGCCGAGGCTTACAATGCTTTAAAAGTAACCAAAGAGTCCGCCGTGAATTTGAAAAAAGGTTCTTCTAAGTTTTCCAGAGAATCTGAAGTAAATGGAAATATTGCTGGACTTTCTAAGGATAAGACTTCAGATATAATTGAAGGTGAAGATGGGGTTTATGTGGTGAAAGTACTCAATGAATATGACGCTGAAATAACAGAAAACACCACTTTTGATCTTGAAAAAAACCAGTTGCAGTATGCTGCCCAAAGAAATAGTAATTTACTAGTTGACGAATACATTACTGAAAAAGCAGATTTAACGGATAACAGAAAAATACTTAGATAAAGGTCTCTTTAAAAGGAGCCATATTTCCTGTAGATCTAAATAAAGATAGAAAAAAGCCGTCTAGTAATTTAGACGGCTTTTTTAATTAGTTAATATCAAACTTAACTTTATGCCTTTCCACAACATTGCTTATACTTCTTACCACTTCCACAAGGACAAGGATCATTTCTTCCAACTGTTTTTTGTGCTATAACCGGTTTTTTTGAATCCTCAGCAACCGATCCATTTACATCACCCCTTGATGCAATCACTTTTGGAATTGGGGCTGCTTTTGGTGCCGAAGCAAGAGCTGCCGATTTTTGTTGATTTGGATCTTGTTGTAAAATCCCCGCCTTCATAAGAAAAGAGGCCACTTCTGTATTGATTTTATCCATCATAACCAAGAAAACATCATAAGACTCCCTTTTGTATATAAGTAGAGGGTCCTTTTGTTCAACAGATGCGTTCTGAACGTTTGTTCTTAAATCATCCATCTCTCTTAAATGCTCTTTCCATTCTGCATCAATAATAGCTAAGGTGATTCCTCTTTCAAATTGCTTAACAACTTCTTGACCTTTTGACTCATAGGCCTTTTCAAGGTTTACGGATATATTTAAAATCTTTTTACCATTGGTGAAAGGAATATTAATGGAAGAGTATTCACCACCTTGATTTTGATACACATCTTGTATAAAAGGTAATGTTGTAAGTGCTAAACCGTCTTTTTTTGCCTTGTAGGATTCAGATACTTTTTTTGCAACAGCTTCAAATATTATTTTATCAGAGGAGCTTTCAAATTCTTCACTTGAAAATGGACTTTCTATCCCCAACTGTGTGATTAAATCTTAAACGCTTCAAAATCTTTTCTATGCGAATATTTCAGAACTAGAGCTTCTATTGCATCCATAAACATATTGGATACATCTACAGATAAACGATCACCGTAAAGCGCATTTCTTCTCTTTGTATAAATAACTTCTCTTTGAGCATTTAAAATGTCATCATACTCTAACAAACGCTTTCGCATTCCAAAGTTATTTTCCTCTACTTTCTTTTGTGCCCTTTCTATCGATTTTGAAATCATGGAGTGTTGTATAACTTCCCCTTCTTTTAGGCCCATTCTATCCATTAATTTCGAAATACGCTCCGAACCAAATAATCTCATTAGGGGATCTTCAAGCGCTACAAAGAATTGTGAAGAACCAGGATCTCCCTGACGTCCTGAACGACCCCTCAACTGACGGTCAACTCTACGAGATTCATGACGCTCAGTGGCGATTATTGCTAAACCTCCCTTTTCTTTAACTTCATTAGAAAGTTTAATGTCAGTTCCTCTACCTGCCATATTTGTAGCAATAGTAACCATATTAGCCTGGCCTGCCTCACGAACAATTTGAGCCTCCTGCCCATGACGTTTTGCATTAAGTACATTATGCTTAATGCCACGCATTTTTAATGTTCTACTTAATAATTCAGATATTTCAACTGAAGTAGTACCAACAAGAATTGGACGTCCTTGTTTTGTAATTTCTCCAATTTCCTCAATTACAGCATTAAATTTTTCTCTTTGTGTTTTGTAAACCTTATCGTTACGATCATCTCTTACAATAGGTCGATTGGTGGGGATTTCAACGACATCCAACTTATAAATATCCCAAAATTCTGCTGCCTCGGTAATTGCTGTACCGGTCATACCACATAATTTGTGGTACATTCTAAAGTAATTTTGCAAGGTAACAGAAGCATACGTTTGGGATGCGGCTTCTATTTTTACACCTTCTTTTGCTTCTACTGCTTGGTGCAAACCATCACTCCATCTTCTTCCATCCATTATACGCCCGGTAGACTCATCAACAATTTTAACGGCATTATCCATTACAACATAGTCTTTCTCCTTTTCAAAGAGTGTAAATGCTTTTAACAATTGCTGCATTGTATGCAAACGTTCTACCTTAATACTATATTCTTGAGTAACTTTTGTTTTAGCCTGGGCTTTTTCTTGGTCGGTTCCACTCATTTGATCAACTCCAGCAAGCAAACTCCCTAAATCAGGCATTACAAAGAAATCTTTGTCTTCAATAGATTGAGATATCAAATCAACTCCTTTATCTTTTAATTCAATAGAGTTGGCTTTTTCATCAATCACAAAGAATAACTCATCATCCACAACATGCATGTGTTTTCCTTGCTCTTGCATGTAGTGGTTTTCTGTTTTTTGAAGCAGTTGTTTGGCACCAGGCTGAGATAAAAACTTAATTAACGCTTTATTTTTTGGTAAACCTCTAAATGCACGTAAAATTTCAATTCCCGCCTCCTTTGAATTTTCATCTTTAAATAACTTTTTAGCTTCGGCTAACTTTTTAGTTACAAATTGACGTTGAGCTTGAACCAGTTGATTGACAAAAGGTTTTAATTTATCAAACTCCATATTGGTTTTCCGTGTCATTTGACCAGAAATAATGAGTGGTGTTCTAGCGTCATCAATTAAAACAGAATCTACCTCATCCACGATCGCATAATGATGTTTTCTTTGAACTAAATCATCAACATCACTGGCCATGTTATCTCTCAAATAATCAAATCCAAATTCATTATTTGTACCATAAGTAACATCGCAATTATAAGCTGCTCTTCTTTCTTCACTATTGGGTTGATACTTATCAATACAATCAATGGAAAGGTTATGAAACTCAAAAAGTGGTCGCATCCACTCACAGTCACGAGTTGCTAAATAATCATTCACCGTTACTAAATGAACTCCTTTATTGGCTAACGCATTTAAATACACAGGAAGTGTTGCTACTAATGTTTTACCCTCTCCCGTAGCCATTTCACCTATTTTACCAGAATGCAAAACAATTCCTCCTACTAATTGCACTTGGTAGTGCTCCATATCCCATTTTATCTCATTCCCACCAGCTTCCCAAGTAGTTGAATATATAGCCTTATCACCTTGAATTTCAAAATTATCTCTCAAATGAGCGATGCTTTTTTCAAATTCAGAAGCAGTAACTTCAATGGTTTCATTGTCCTTAAACCTTCTTGCCGTTTCTCGAATATTCGCAAATGCTTTTGGTAAAATTTTATTCAGAACTTCTTCTATTTTTTCATCAATTTCTTTATTGATCTCATCAATTTGCTTGTAGAGCGCTTCTTTTTCTTTTACAGGAACACCTAGCTTATCCGCGTTTGACTTAATTTTTAGAATCTGATCTTCTTCAGGCTTTATATATTCTTGAATTTCTAAACGAAATTTATCCGAATTCGCTCTTAACTCATCCGATGAAGAATCCTTTAATTTATCTTGTTCAAGTAAAACTTGATTTACAAGTGGTGAAATATCTTTAACGTCCTTATCACTTTTTTTTCCAAAAAGCTTGGTAATTACATTTCCTATTGAACCTATCATTGGGTATTTATTTCTAGTATTACTTAAGCATTCTTATCAAAAAGAATGCAAAGTATAAATTTAAACTAAATCCCTGTAAAATCGGCAGGAAAAGTGGGTTTCTGCATGACAAATTGTTGCTTAAAAGCTACTTATACAGAAGTTTTCCTTGATTCTATAATTGTTTAAAAAAGTACGCTTTTACTTTTGAAATTAATCGTTCAGCTTCAAAACAGCTAAAAAGGCACTCTGTGGTATTTCTACAGAGCCAATTTGTCGCATTTTTTTCTTACCCGCTTTTTGTTTTTCCAATAATTTGCGTTTTCTAGAAATATCACCACCATAACACTTCGCGGTAACATCTTTTCGCAATGCTGAAATGGTTTCTCTGGCAATAATTTTTGCTCCAATGGCGGCTTGTATGGCAATTACAAATTGCTGACGAGGAATTAATTCTTTTAACTTTTTACAGATTTTTTTCCCTAGAGTAAATGCATTATCTGCATGAATTAAAGCTGAAAGAGCATCTACATGGTCTCCATTTAATAGAATGTCCATTTTCTTCAAGTTGGATTGACGCATTCCTGATGGATAATAATCAAATGATGCGTATCCTTTGGATACGGACTTTAATCTGTCATAAAAATCAAATACAATTTCAGCTAAAGGCATTTCAAAAGAAAGCTCTACTCTGTCTGCACTTAAATACACTTGATTGCTTAACTCTCCTCGCTTTTCAATTGCTAAAGTCATAACAGATCCAACGTAATCAGACTTGGTTATAACCTGAGCTTTGATATAAGGCTCTTCAATCCAATCAATAAAAGATGGATCGGGCAACTCCGAAGGATTATTTACTAAAATTTCTTCTCCTTTTTTAGTATACGCCATGTAAGATACATTCGGAACAGTAGTTATAACGTCCATTTCAAACTCTCGCTCTAATCTTTCTGTAATAATTTCCATGTGCAACATCCCCAAAAATCCACAACGAAAACCAAATCCCAATGCTGCAGAACTTTCAGGCTCAAAAGTCAAAGAGGCATCATTCAGCTGAAGTTTTTCCATGGCGTTACGCAAATCTTCATAATCTTCAGTAACTACGGGGTAAAGTCCGGCAAAAACCATTGGCTTTACATCTTCAAAACCATCAACGGCTTCATTACAAGGGTGCTCAAAGTTGGTTAAAGTATCTCCCACTTTTACATCTGCTGCACTTTTAATCCCTGATATAATATAGCCTACATCACCTGTTTTAACTTCTTTCCTTGGTTCCATCTCCAAACGAAGTATTCCAATCTCATCGGCATTGTAACTCTTTCCTGTATTGAAAAACTTAACCTTATCTCCTTTTTTAATGGAACCATTTAATACTCGATAATAGGCTATAATCCCCCGAAAGGAATTGAAAACTGAATCAAAGACCATGGCCTGTAATGGTGCTTCAGACTGACCTTTTGGTGCAGGAACTTCAGCAACAATTGCTGTTAAAATATCAGTAACTCCCAAACCTGTTTTTCCTGATGCAGGAATAATTTTATCGCGTTCACATCCAATTAAATCAACTATTTGATCTTTTACTTCCTCAGGTTGTGCGCCAGGAAGATCCATTTTATTTAAAATTGGAATAATTTCTAAATCATTTTCTAATGCTAAGTAGAGATTGGATATTGTTTGTGCTTGAATACCTTGCGCTGCATCAACAATCAAGAGGGCTCCCTCACAAGCTGCTATACTTCTTGAAACTTCATATGAAAAATCAACATGACCTGGTGTATCAATTAAGTTGAGCACATAGTGTTCACCATCTTGCTCATAATCCATTTGAATTGCATGAGACTTAATGGTAATTCCCCTTTCTTTCTCCAAATCCATATCGTCAAGAGTTTGTTCCCCAAGTTCTCTATCGGATACTGTATTTGTTTCTTGTAATAATCTATCCGCTAAGGTCGACTTTCCGTGATCAATATGGGCAATTATACAGAAGTTTCTAATATTCTTCATATCTGTAAAAATACATTAAAAAACAACCATAGGCACAACACCCAAGGCTTCTTGTCATTTTTTAAACTATTATCTGGCAAAAATTAATTTTTGGGATGGATTTGAAGCAGGCTCAATAATTATTCCATCATCATACACTTTTACACCATTCACAAAAGTAGCCTTAATTTGTGCAGCAAATTCTTGCCCTTCAAATGGAGACCATCCACATTTATATAAGATGTTTGATTGTGTAACTACCCAAGGATTATTCAGGTTTACCAAAACCATATCTGCTTGAAAGCCTTTTTTGATATATCCTCGATTTGGAATTTGAAACAATTCAGCAGGAGCATGACACATTTTCTCAACTGCCTTTGTTAATGTGATTTTTCCTTGTCTTACCAATTCCAAAACACTTACCATTGCATGCTGAACCAATGGACCTCCTGATGGTGCCGAAAAATAGTTGTTGTTTTTTTCATCCAAAGTGTGCGGTGCATGATCTGTGGCTATGATATCAATTCTATTATCCAAAACAGCCTGAAGTACTCCTTCCCTATCCGCTGAAGATTTTACTGCGGGATTCCATTTAATATGGGTTCCTTTTGTTTCATATTCCTCATCTGTAAACCATAAATGGTGGATACAAGCTTCAGCAGTAATTCTTTTCTCTTTAAGGGGAATATCATTTCTAAAAAGATTTGTCTCCTTAGCTGTCGATATGTGCAAAACATGCAACCTTGCATCCAATTCTTTAGCCAATTCAACAGCCATACTTGATGATTTGTAACAGGCTTCCACATCTCGAATTATCGGGTGATATTTTATAGGCAGTTCTTCACCAAATTGAGCCTTATATTTTGCTTCATTTCCGCGAACAGTTGCTTCATCTTCGCAATGGGTGGCTATTAGTAAGTCACATTTGCCGAAAATATTCCTAAGAGTTTCTCGGTTATCAACCAACATATTTCCTGTAGAGGAACCCATAAATATTTTAATCCCACACACATTTTTTCCATCAACGGCCAATACCTCATCGATATTTTCATTTGTAGCACCAAAGAAAAAAGAATGATTGGCTAAAGCATCCTTAGATGCAATTTCAAATTTATTTTCTAATTGAGAATGAGTAGTGGTTTGAGGATTTGTATTGGGCATTTCCATAAAAGAAGTAATGCCGCCCGCAACAGCAGCTCTACTTTCTGTTCGGATATTTGCTTTATGGGTTAAACCTGGTTCACGGAAATGGACTTGATCATCAATCATTCCTGGCAAAAGATGTAGTCCACTTGCATCAAATATCTCCGCATTTTCATCGGAAAAATTATAATCTCCTTTAATTACGTCTTTAATTTTACCCTCCTCAACAACAACATTTCCGATAAATTCTTCTCCCTCATTTACGATTGTTGCATTTTTGATATATAATGTGGACATAATCTAATTTTTTGCGTACAAAAATAACACTTTAAAAACTGCTGAAAACAACTTTAAAGAGTAAACTTCTAAATAAACTACTGAGAATTAATATTTCTTGAACCAAGATTTGATTTTCATGAACAAGACCCCTAAAATAGCTTCTTTGAAAATTGATGAGCTCATTTTAGACTGACCTTTCTTACGGTCGGTAAAAATTATTGGAACTTCTTTTATGTTAAATCCTAATCGCCAAGCAGTGAATTTCATTTCAATTTGAAAAGCATATCCCACAAAATTGATTTTATCCAAGCGAATTCTTTCCAAAACAGAACGGTTGTAACACACAAAACCTGCAGTAGTATCTTGAACGGGCATGCGGGTAACCCAACGAACATAAACAGAAGCAAAATAACTCATAAGAACTCTACTCATTGGCCAGTTGACTACATTAACCCCACTTACATATCTTGAACCTACTGACACATCTGCTCCATCTTTTACGCAGGCATCATAAAGCTCTATTAATGATGAAGGCGGATGCGAAAAATCAGCATCCATTTCAATTACATAATTATAACCTCTTTTTAAAGACCACTCAAAACCATGAATATAAGCTGTTCCTAAACCTAACTTACCTTTTCTTTCTTCAATATGAAGTTGTTCAGGAAATTCGTTTTGCATTTTTTTAACAACATCCGCAGTTCCATCTGGAGAACCATCATCTACAATTAAAACATGATATACTTTTTCCAAATCAAAAACCACACGAAGAATTTCCTCGATATTATCAATTTCATTGTACGTTGGTATAATTATTAAAGTATCCGACATTTTCAAAGTGAACCAAGATAATTATAAAATTTAAACGGGTAATTTATTTAAGAAAATTTAATACCTCGTCAAAAAAATGTTTTGGGTTTTCCGCATGCATCCAATGTCCAGAATTTTCAATTGTTGAGTACTGAGCCATTGGAAATATCTCTTCTATAGTATCAATATCTTCAAGAGTTATATAATCAGAATTTTCCCCTCTTATGAAGAGTGTAGGGTTTGTAAAATAAGCAAACCCCTCAAGTTCTTCACCAATATTTTCAATTTTTTTATCCAGCACCTTCAGATTAAACTTCCAACCCAATTGTTCTTTATTAATCCATGTTAATCCTTTCATTAAAAACTGAACAATTCCTTGATCCGCAATTGTCTCCTCTATTTTGGCTTGTACTTTTTTTCTGTTTGTTTGGACTGAAAAATCAACTGATTTTAGGGCTGAAATTACATCTTGATGATGCGGAGGATAATATTTAGGAGCAATGTCTGCGACAATCATTTTTTTAATGAATTGTGGTTCTTGAATGGAAAACTGCATAACTGTTTTACCCCCCATTGAATGCCCTAACAAATTTGTTTCCTCAATACCTTGCTGCTGTAAAAATTCTTTTAGGTCAGAAGCCATGGCCGAATAATTGTGCTCATCAAAATGAGGCGATTTACCATGATTTCTTTGATCAACAATATACGTTGTAAAGTAATTTCCGAATTGTTTTCCAAGCGATTGCCAATTGTCCAAAGAACCAAACAATCCATGAAGAATCACCAAGTTATCACTTCCCTCGCCATATTTTTTATAGTTCAATCCCATATTTACTATTTAGAGCTCTTCTATATAATTGAATTGTGTTTTCTAATCCTAGGTACAATGCATCCGAAATCAACGCATGTCCAATACTTACTTCGTCAACTTCAGGAATCTCACTTGCCCAAAAATTTAAATTATTCAAATTTAAATCATGACCTGCATTCAACCCCAAGCCTATTTCTTTTGCAAATTTAGCCGCGTCTTTATATGGTTGGATTCCATTTTTATTGCCTTTTCCATATTGGAAAGCAAAATCCTCTGTATACAATTCTATTCTATCAGCACCTGTTTTTTTTGCCCATTCAATTTGATTTAAAACCGGATCCATAAAAACAGACACTCGAATTCCATTATTTTTAAATTCTCCAACAATCTCCGTCAAAAATTCAAAATTACTCTTGGCATCCCATCCTGCATTGCTTGTAATTGCATTTGGTGGATCAGGAACAAGTGTAACTTGGGCAGGTGTATTTTCATTTACCAATTCAACAAAACCATCTCCCGGATATCCTTCTATATTAAATTCTGTAGATAAGATGGGCTTTAAGTCTCTTACATCTTGATATTTAATATGCCTTTCATCAGGACGAGGATGAACCGTTATTCCTTGTGCTCCAAATCGCTCACAATCCTTGGCAACCTTTATCAAATTAGGAACATCCCCCCCGCGAGAATTTCGAAGTGTAGCAATCTTATTTATGTTCACACTCAGTAACGTCATTACTTTTATTTATAAATCCAACACAAAGCTAAAAAAATACTACTTTTATAACTTGAATTCGAACACAATTTCTAATTCAGATTTCCTGTATATAAAAATTGTTCATTTATAAATTGTAAAATATTAAATAACATTGATCGCTAAAGAGTTAATATCCATCCACATCCCATCTATATCTCGCAATGATGATGGAGAAAAAGCATTGTTGATTATGGATGAAAACCGTGTTTCTCATCTTGCTGTTGTTGACAATGGAGAATATCATGGATTAATTTCAGATACTGAGATTTATGATTTGGAGGATACTTTTGTTCCTATAAATAAGTTGAAACCTGTACTAATTAATCCTTCGGTTAAACAGTATGATTACATTTATGACATTTTAGGAATATTTGCTGAAAACAACATTACTGCCCTTCCTGTTTTAGATGATAATGATCAATACCTTGGAGTTATTGGCCAGGAACAAATTGTTAAGGCGCTTCGAAAAATAACGAATGCAAATGAACCTGGTGGTGTAATTGTGCTAGGGTTAAACATAAGAGACTATTCGATGGTTCAGGTAGCCCAAATAGTTGAAAGTGAAGGTGCTAAAATATTATCTGCATACACCAGCACACAAGAAAACTCGCTAAAAATGGACTTGGTGCTTAAAATTAACAAGTCCGATTTATCCCCTTTAATTGCAAGTTTTGATCGCTTCAATTATGAAATTAAGGCTTCTTTTCATGAAAGTTCTCATGAAGAAGATTTGCAAAGCCGATATGACCAATTTTTAAAGTATTTAAACATCTAATTTCCGTGCGAGGTTATTGGATTGGGATACTTTTTTGTTTTGCGCTTCTTGATAGCCAAAGTCAGGCTGTCCAGAGCATAAAAATCGTTGGAAATAAAACTACAAAGGAAAAAATAATATTCAGAGAATTGTCCTTTTGTGTTGGACAGACCGTTTTAGCAACTGATACAGCAGAACATAAAATAAAATCTGAGAATAACTTATTCAATACGTCACTTTTCAATTTCACCAAAATAAACTTTAAGGACTCCCTAGGCAACTGGGTAGTTCTTATTGAGCTTCAAGAAAGATGGTATATCTGGCCAGAGGTAATTGTTAAATTTCAAGAGAGAAATTTCGCAGAGTGGTGGAAAAATAAAAATTTCTCTAGAGTAGATTTTGGTTTACATCTAAACAAACTGAATTTCTTGGGATTAAACCAAACTGTTCAAGTAAATTCATATTTGGGATTCACAGAAAGCTTTGGGTTCCTATACAAAGTCCCTTATTTTAATAAAAAACTAAAAGATGGTTTTAAAATTTCTGCTGAATATGCAACTCAAAATGAAGTTTTTGTAGAGATTGATAACGATGAAATGGTGTACATTAAAAACGACTCTATTCCCATTCAATCTTCATTAAAATTTCAATTAGAATATTTTAGACGAACTGGATTTTACCAAACACAATTTTTTAATGCTCGATTTATACAACTCAAGGGTTGGGATATCTTACGCCCTTTATCGGAAACTTATTTTGGAAATTCGAAGTCATCGTTGCAGTTTGTTAATTTAAGTTATCGCTATAAGTTTGATAAACGGTTCAGTCAAAACTACCCTCTAAATGGATACTTTTTTGATGTTCAAATTGACCAATTTGGATTAGGGAACATAGATAAATCAAGTATTTTTGTTACTCGACTACTTTCCAGTTATCGAAAATATTGGAAAATAAACCATCGATATTTTTTTGCAGCAGGTGCCTACCTGAACCATTATTTTAATGAAAAAACACCGTTTTATTTACAAGGCGGATTAGGGTTTAGTAGCTACGTAAGAGGTTATGAACCATACATTATTTATGGAAAAACTTCAGGTTTAGTAAAAACTAATTTTAAAACTAAACTGGTAAAAACAAAAGCCGTTACAATTCCAATGATTAAAAAAATTAAAAAATTTAGTAAAATTCATTTTGCTGTATATTGGAATTGCTATCTAGACATGGGTTATGTTCATCTAGCCAACCCCTTGAACAATACCTTAGCCAATCAACTTTTAATTGGCGGTGGTTCCGGTGTAGATTGGGTAACATATTATGATATTGTGATTCGTACAGAATACTCGATAAACCAATTCGGGAACACAAACTTTAACATCAGTTTTGTGTCACCACTTTAACCTACATTTATTGTAACCTCATCGACCATTTATTTGTACATTAGAGTCAGATTGAATTAACTATGAAAATAGGCGTTTACGGAATAAAGTTTAATCCTGATAAATTAAGTACTTTTCAAAATTTGTTTACTTATTTAAAAACAAAGCTTGATAAAAACACAATATCAATATACTCAGGGTTATATAAGCAATTGGTAGGTAATGTGAAAGACATTGATGATTTCGATAATTTTTCCTACTCAGATGAAATAAAAAATTACGATTTGCTAATTTGTTTAGGAGGTGATGGTTCAATTTTAGATTCACTTTCGATTGTTCGAAGTTCAAATGTCCCTGTTTTTGGTATAAATACTGGAAGACTAGGATTCTTGTCCAGTGTATCCTCTGAAGAAGTAAAAAAGCCTCTGGATAAAATACTTTCAGGCAATTTAAAATATGATCGAAGAAGTATCTTAAAACTATCTACGAAATCAAACCATTTTGGTGACATTAATTATGCCTTAAATGAAGTAACTGTCCAAAAGAAAGATTCGTCGTCTATGATGACAATTCACGCATATGTAGATGATGAGTATTTAAATTCCTATTGGGCGGATGGTTTAATTGTTTCTACTCCAACTGGATCAACGGGCTACAACCTAAGTTGTTCTGGGCCTATAATTATGCCTGGAAGCGAAGTTTTTATAATTACTCCAATTGCTCCTCACAATTTAAATGTACGACCTCTAATAATCCCGGATAATAAAAAAATCACATTAAAACTAGAGGGACGTGATGATGAATTTCTTGTTGCTTTAGATGCTCGAAGTGAACCTATAAAAATTAATGAAGAACTTACAATTGAACATGGTGAATTTTACATGAATGTAGTTAGAACTCCCAATCACTCTTTCTTTTCAACCATACGCAATAAGCTAAACTGGGGATTGGACAGTAGAAACTAAAAATTAATTCATACATGTTGTCGACGAAAACTTTGAAATTTATATATTTGTTGACTTGTAGTGTTCTAAATAATTAAAAATGAGAACAAAAGTACTTTTACTTGTCGTTTTATTAGGAGCCTTTTTTAGTTCCGATGCTCAACGTTGGAAGAGATATAGATGGGAAACTATTTACGGAATTGGTGCGTCTAATTTTCTTGGTGAGCTTGGAGGGGCTAATCAGGTTGGTACCAACTACATGAAAGATTATGACTGGAAAGCAACAAGACCAGCTCTTATGGTGGGAATGCGTTTCAAACAAACCCAACAAATTTCTCACAAAGCAAGTTTAACTTTAGGAATGGTTTCCGGAGATGATTCTTGGACTACAGAATACTACAGAAGCTTAAGAAACTTAAATTTTAGAGCTCCAATTATTGAACTGGGATATAATTTTGAATTCTATTTGAAAAAAGAAAAAAGAGGACACCGTTTTAAATTAAGAGGGGTTCGAGGATTAAAAAACATGGGACTATACCCTTATGGTTTCTTTGGTGTTTCAGGTTTCTTTTTTTCGCCTCAAGGTAAGGTTGGAGGAGATTGGAAGTGGTTAAAACCATTAAAAACTGAAGGTCAAACTTTGTCACCATCTAGAAAACCCTACAGTTTAGTTCAAGTAGCAATTCCTCTTGGAGTTGGAATAAAGTATGCTGTTGATAGAAGATGGTTAGTAAGTATAGAATATGGTATACGAAAAACATTCACGGATTACATTGATGATGTAAGCTCAACTTATTTCCCCAATGATATTATTTTAGCTGAAGTAGGATCCGTTGCCGCATTGGCAGCAGACCCAACCGAGGGAACATGGATAGGTTCACAATCGTATCAACAGCGTGGTGATCCTACAAATAATGATTCGTATATGTTTTTAATAATAGGTGCCAATTATAAATTAAAAACTACAAGAGGCGGTTTGCCTAAATTTAGATAGTATTTTATATTGCTCAAAAACACTAAAAACCTAAACATTGCGTTTAGGTTTTGTCTTTTATGAAAAGGAAACTTTATCACATACTTGTATTATTAACATTTACTTTAGCAGGGTTTTGTCAAACACCATATTCCAGCTGGGAATTAGGAATATATGGTGGAGAATCTTACTATTTAGGCGACCTTAATCAAACTCATTTTCAGCCTTTTAACCTTTCGTTCGGACCTCGTTTGCGGTATAATTATGATCAAAGAATTGGACTAAAAGGATTATTAACTATTGGTGAAATTAGTGCAGATGACGCTAACAGCAATAACTCGTTTGATAGAGATAGAAATTTTGCTTTCACCTCACAACTAATTGAGGGGGCTTTAGTTGGAGAATTTAATTTCCTTCCCTACTCTGCTTTAGATAGCAAGTCAAGATTAGCTACTCCATTCTTATTTTTAGGTGTTGGATACACAAAACACAACCCTAAAGCACAATTGAATGGGATTTTACTAAGTACACAAGGGTTACAAACTGAAGGTGTGAATTTTAAAAAAAACATCCTTTCTGTACCCATTGGAGTTGGGTATAAAATTAGGACCAATAGGTTTGGATTTGAGTTTACTTGGGGAATTAGGAAAACCAATTCTGATTACTTAGATGATGTCAGCACCAATTTTATTGACGCTTCTAACTCTTCTGGTCAAACAAATATTGCTAATACAACACAATACGAAAATGTAGCTAACGTTAAGCGAGGTGATCAATACAACAAAGACTGGTACGTTTTTACTGGATTAACAATTTTTGTGAATCTAACTCCTGAAGAGGTATGCAGAAAAATGTAATTAAAAGCTTATTTTTGTGGATTAATAGCTAGAAAAAGTAGTTAATGGCTGAATTCAACGAAGTTAATAAAGAGAATATTCCCAAGCATGTTGCAATTATTATGGACGGCAATGGACGATGGGCTACCCAAAAAGGGAAACTTCGTGTCTTTGGACATAGAAATGGTGTAAAAGCCGTTCAGTCTACAATTGAAGGAGCTGCAAAAATTGGTATTCAATACATTACCCTTTACGCATTTTCTACTGAAAATTGGAATCGACCTAAATTTGAAGTAAATGCATTAATGGAATTATTGGTGGATACCATTCAAAAAGAAATCAATACTTTAAATAAAAACAAAATTCGCTTACAAGCAATCGGAGATTTAAAGTCTCTACCCAAAAAAGCAAAAGAAAAATTAGAAAATGCCATCAATGAAACTGCCCAAAACGACCATATGACTTTGATTTTAGCCTTAAGCTATTCCTCAAAATGGGAAATTATTAATGCAGTAAGAGAAATATCTGATAAAGTTAAATCGGGAGAAATATCCACCGATCAAATTAACGAAGGTTTAATGGACAAATCTTTATCAACAACAGGCATTCCTGACCCTGAATTAATGATTAGAACCTCGGGTGAGCATCGTATAAGTAACTTTCTGCTTTGGCAATTGGCTTATGCAGAACTCTATTTCACACCTAAACTCTGGCCAGACTTTAGAGAAAAAGATTTGTATGAAGCATTATTGAGCTTTCAAAAAAGAGAGAGACGCTTTGGGAAAACAAGTGAACAAATTACTGAATCAAATTAATGAGACACCAACTACTTGTATATTCCTTGCTTCTCTTAACGGTTTCCGTTTTTGCACAGTCAGATTCTGTTTCTAGCTTAATTGATTCTAGTGAACTAGAATTATCTCTTCCTAAAGAGAAAATTATTACCCTTGAAACAGGTAAGGTGTATACTGTTAAAAAAATTGAACTTCAAGGGACAAATAGAAATAAAAGTGCAGTTTTAATAAGAAGTGGTTTAGCAGAAGGAGATAAAATTAAAATTCCAAGTGAGATTACTCGTGAGGCAATTCGAAAACTCTGGGAATCGAAGTTGTTTATAGATGTGAAACTCTATGTGAAAAAAATTGAAGGAGAAGAGATCACACTTCTTTTTAAATTCAAAGAAACTCCTCAAATAGGAAAAATAAGAGTGGTGAAATCTGAAATAGGAAAAAGCCCATCGAAAAGCGAACGAGAAGATCTTGAAGGTAATTTAAAAAACCTCACCTATCGCTCATACAATCCCAACGTAGTTTTTAGAGCAACAGAAATTATTGAGAAATACTATTCTGAAGAAGGGAAATTATACCCTAAAATCACTCACTACACAAAAAACGACACAACAAAAAACAATAAATTAATTCTTTTCTTTGAAATTGACGAAGGTCCAAAAGTCAAAATAGAAGACATTGTTTTTAAAGGAAATAGAGCACTTCCTGATTCAAAATTAAGGAAGGCAATGAAAGAAACAAAAAGAAAAATATGGTGGAATGTTATTAGAGGAGCAAAATTTGTTGAGCCAGAATATATTGAAGATTTAAAGCTTGTAAAAGCAGCATATCTGCAATATGGTTTTAGAGACATGAAGGTGGTTAGTGATTCTATTATTAAAACTGAAGATGATAAGGTTAAACTTCTAATAACCGTTGATGAAGGAAAACGATATTATTTTAGAAAAATAAGATTTGCAGGAAACACGAAGTATACAAGTGAGTTTTTAACAAAATATCTAGACATTCAAAAGGGTGATGTGTATAATGAGCAACGATTACAGCAACGATTATCTATGGATCCTAGGCAAACTGATGTTAGTTCATTATATCTTGATGATGGATACTTATTTTTCAATCTTAACACCAAGGAAATAAAAATAGAAAATGACTCTGTTGATTTGGAAATTCAGATTTTTGAAGGAAAACAAGCCATTGTAGGACAAATTACAATTGTAGGCAACACAAAAACCAGTGATCATGTTATACTAAGGGAAATCTTTATGCGTCCTGGAGATTTATTCAAAAGATCAGACATAATTCGTTCACAACAAGCTTTAAATGCCCTTAGGTATTTTGCTCCAGAAAAATTACAAGTTAATCCAAAACCTAATCCTGCTAATGGAACTGTAGATATTGAGTTTGTTGTTGAGGAACAACCTTCTGATCAATTTGAATTGCAAGGTGGATTTGGAGCTGGAAGAGTGGTTGGAACATTAGGGCTTAGTTTTAATAATTTTTCTACAAAACGATTTTGGAAAAGAAAATATTGGACACCTGTTCCTTCTGGAGATGGACAAACCTTAACATTAAGAGCTCAGTCCTCCGGACCTTGGTACCAATCCTATAATTTTAGTTTTGTTGAGCCCTGGTTTCGCGGTAAAAAACCCAATGCTCTAAGTACATCGGTATACCATACAAGACTTCAAAGTACGTCTACAGGAGGTTATCAATACATTACCGGGGCGACACTAGGTTTAGGAAAAAGGCTTAAATGGCCAGATAATTTTTTCAGAGTTCAGTATTCTCTTGGCTATCAAAGGTATAACGTGTTTAATTATGCTGGATTAAATATTGCTACTGATGAACCAGGAGACTTTAACAACTTAAACACAAAAATTAAAATTTCTAGAAGTAGTATTGATCAACCCTTGTATCCTAGGTCCGGTTCAGAATTCAATTTGATTGCTCAACTTACAGCTCCTTTTGTTTCACTATTGAATTCTTCTAATGCAATAAAAGGAATGAATGAGGTGGATCAATATACATGGATTGAGTACCATAAATATAAATTTCACGCAGGTTGGTACAATAAAATAGTAGATAATTTAGTTTTATATTCAAAGGTGAACTTTGGAATTTTGGCTTCTTACAATAAAAATATCCCGATTTCTCCCTTTGAAAGATTTTACATGGGAGGTTCTGGTTTAACTGGATTTAACATCGATGGAAGAGAGATTATCCCTTTAAGGGGTTTTGCTGAAGCGAACTCAAACAATGTCGTTTATGAAGGAGATGGGGTTAACGGAGGTGTGGGGGCAATAAAGTATACGTTTGAACTGAGATATCCCATTAGTTTAGAACAACAAGCTACAATTTATGCGCTAGCATTTGCTGAGGCAGGAAATACATTTGCATCTTTGCGACAATTTGATCCATTTGATGTAAAGAAGGCTGCAGGAATGGGCATTCGATTATATCTTCCAATGCTTGGAATGCTAGGATTTGACTATGGATTTCCTTTCGATTCTGCCAACAGGTCATTAGACCGTTCATTCAATTTTTTGACTCCTGGCCAATTTACATTTACCTTTGGGGGAAATATCAGTGGTTGGTAAAACGAAATATTATGAAAAAAATACTTTTATTATTTGGTATATTGTTTGCACTATCAAGTCAGGCACAAAAAATAGCTTTTGTTAATACGGACAAAATTTTAGAGAAAATTCCTGAGTATAAAAGTGCACAAGAAAAATTAGATGCTTTGGCGCTCCAATACCAAAAAGAAATAGAAGAAAAGCAAGATGCAATAAATCAATTAAACGCTTCTTTTCAAGCCGATAAAATTTTGCTTTCAAAATCAATGCGAATTAAAAGAAGTGAGGAAGTTAATAAAGCAGAATTTGAGCTCTCCGAATTGAGAAAAAAATATTTTGGCCCGAAAGGAAATTTATTCAAAGAACGACAAAAAATGGTAAAACCAATACAAGACAAAGTTTATAAAGCTATTCAAGAAATGGCTGACTCTGGAAGGTTTGCTTTTGTATTGGATTCCTCTTCTGAAATAGCAGTATTGTATTATAGCGATAAGTACGATAAAACAGATGCTGTTCTCAAGAATCTAGGATATTTATAGTATTTTTGTTCCTCTTTTAAAAGATATGATTATGAAAAAAAGCATCTTATTGCTAATCCTTGGTTTTAGCACATCCATAGTATTTGGTCAAAAACAAAAAATAGGGCATGTCAACACGCAAGAAATCATGCAATCTATGTACATCAAAGATTCTGTGCAATTTAAATTAATGGATTTTCAGAAAATGCTAGAAGAGGAATCAAGAAGAATCCAATCTAAACTTTACAATGAGCAACTTGAATTGGAAAGATTAAAAGATTCCTTACCTACTGAGATTTTTAATCAAAGATATCAGGGTTTAATGAACGATAGTAAGCGTTTTCAGGAAGAAACACTTCCTCAAATGCAAAACAGTTTGAAAAATAGGGAATTATTTTACCTATCGCCAATTGAAGAAAAAATCACCAAAGCAATTGAAAAAATAGCCAAAGAAAATTCATTTACTTACGTCATAAGTAAAGAGGCTATTTTGTTTGCTGGAGGAGAAGACATTACAAAATTAGTACGCTTAGAATTGGGGCTTCCTGAAGAAGCTGAATCACCAACTGCTAATGGTGGGCTCCAAGGAGGAGCTGGAGAAGTTGGTTATCCAATAGGTCGATAAAATAATTTAAATAGTACGTGTTAAAAGTCCTCATGTTTATGAGGACTTTTTTATTATCGATAAAATCCATACTTTGAGGAAGTGGAAATTTCAATTACAACCATACAAGCAGATTTACACTGGGAGAATAAAGAAAAGAATTACGAACTATTTTCCAAAGCTATTCAACAAGCTTCAGCAAAGTCGAGTCTTATTGTACTTCCTGAAATGTTTACCACAGGTTTTTCAATGAATACTGAAAATCAAGCGGAAGAAATGGATGGTCCTTCTGTTCATTGGATGAAAGCTAAAGCAAAAGATATTGAAAAGTACCTTGTAGGAAGTCTAATTATTAAAGAAAACAACCATTTTTTTAATCGATTAATAGTAGCTTATCCAAATGGAGAAATTAAACATTATGATAAAAAACATTTGTTTAGTTATGCAAACGAAAATCAACACTATTCACCAGGAGATCAAGAATTAATTCTAAATATTAAAGGTGTTAAAATAGCTTTTTTTATATGTTATGATCTCAGATTTCCAGTTTGGTGTAGAAATTCGAAACTCAAATATGATATTGCTATGTATATTGCAAACTGGCCTGAAAAGCGAAAAAATCACTGGACAGCCTTATTACAGGCTAGGGCCATAGAAAATCAATCGTATGTTGTTGGTGTTAACAGGATTGGTTGCGATGGTAAAGGAATATATTACTCTGGAGATTCAGCCATTTATAATTATTTAGGAGAAAAAATATCCACTACTGAATCCAATAAATATGCCGTTGAAAATATTAGCCTTAATATTAATTCTTTAAAGGAGTATAGGGCTAAATTCCCTGCTCATTTAGATGCTGATGATTTCAAAATTCAGTAACACTTTATTTTTCTACCCAATCTCCATATTCTCGAATAAGTTCAATGAGCTTATCTACTGCTTCAGCTGATGGAATAGCTTTCTCAACAACTTCTTGACCTTTATACAATGTGATGCGCCCATGTCCAGAACCAACGTAACCATAATCAGCATCTGCCATCTCTCCAGGACCATTTACAATGCATCCCATAATACCAATTTTAACCCCTTTTAGATGAGAGGTCCTCGACCGAATCAATTGAGTAGTTTCTTGTAAATCAAATAAGGTTCTTCCACAACTAGGGCAGGAGATGTATTCTGTTTTGGAAATTCTTGTTCGAGTGGCTTGGAAAAAACCAAAAATTGTTGCCATAATTCTGCGTGAGGGTAAGTCCGATTCAACCCAAACACCATCACTTAAACCATCGATTAATAAAGCTCCAAAATCAGTAGATGCGTGAAGCTGAAAGGTATCATCAGAAAGCCCATTATATAATCTTTTAACGATAATTGGGTTCTGAATACCTTCAGTAAAAAACTTATTGAAAACTCTCCGATGATCGGCCATTCCGTGAGCATGCGTAGTTGTAAGAATTAAAACAGCGTTCGTTGGAAGTTCAATTGCTTCATTAATGACTTCTTCTGTTTTAGCCTCTATGAAGCACAACCCTTTTTCATCAATATCATCTCCATATTCATATACCGGGTAATGTCTATCTTTTTGTTCCCAATTACTTCTATTTTGAATAACCCCTAAGGTTCCTGGAATATCAAAATCAATTGATTTATCGCCAACATACAAATAATCTACTGAAACATCTTGAATTGTCCATTTGTCATCGCTTACATTATAAACGTAACCAAATGGATATAAATGAGAAGGTTTTATTTCATCAAAATCACTTATGTCAACAATAACTCTTGGAACTTCAGAACCACCTATATTTTCAACTTGAATGGTTGTTCTTCTTTTATATTCAAAAGGATTAATTACGATTTTATCAACTTTGGACAATTTTGGCGCTTTTGCTCTTAATGAGTACCTATCTGCTAAAGCTTTTGCCACTGGAGCTTCATACTCTGGATCTTCTGTTAATGAAACACGAATAGTGTCCCCTATTCCATCTTCTAAAAGAGCTCCTATTCCAGCTGCACTTTTTATTCTGCCGTCTTCCCCGTCCCCAGCCTCTGTCACCCCTAAATGAAGTGGGTAATTCATTCCAGCCTCCATCATTTTATTTACCAAAAGCCTATAGGCATGAACCATAACTTTTGGGTTACTGGCTTTCATAGATAGAACTAAATTGTGAAAATTTAAATCTTCAGATATTCGTAAAAACTCCATGGCTGACTCAACCATGCCAATTGGAGTATCTCCATATCTACTTAAAATTCTATCCGACAATGATCCATGATTTGTACCTATTCGTATAGCTGTACCATACTCTTTACAAATCTTTACTAGTGGTGTGAATTTTTGACGAATTCTATCCAATTCCGCGGCATACTCTAACTCTGTGTAATCAATTTGCTGGAATCTTTTTTTATCCGCATAGTTCCCCGGATTAACTCGAACCTTTTCAATAAGGCGCGCTGCAATTTCAGCTGCATTTGGGGTATAATGAATATCGGCAATTAAGGGGACATTATACCCTCTCTTTTTCAGTTCATGTTTAATCTGACCAAGATTTTGAGCGCTTTTCTTTGTGGGAGCAGTTATTCGGATATATTCACAACCTGATTCAACCATCCGGATAGTTTGTTCAACTGTTCCAATAGTATCCATAGTATCTGTTGTTGTCATACTTTGAATACGTATAGGATTTTCCCCACCAAGGGATATATCTCCTATATTAACTTCCCTGGTTAAAAACCGAGAATAGTTTACATAATCGTTACAATACTTCCAATTGCTTTTTGACATCCAAGCAGATTTTGTTCAAAAATAAACAAAACCACAATGCTGTGGTAGAGTTTTAACGCAGTTTAACAGGAGTTTTTATCATTTTTTATCAAATGAACTGTCTTTGTTTAAGTCAAAATGAAATTTAAGTTCTTTTTCAGCAAGTAAAGTAGAATTTACTTCCAATCAAATTTAAGGTGAACACAAGGTCAAAACTCCTTAAAAGTGATTGTTTTTATTACCTTTGGTTACCAAGTGAATACAAATAACATATATTTAGATTATGCAGCATCAACACCTGTTTCCGAAAAGGTGCTTGAAAAAATGCTGCCATTTTTTACCAATCATTTCGGAAATTCCAGTAGCGCGACCCACCAACATGGCTGGTATGCAAATGGCGCGATAAAAAGAGCCCGAAAACAAGTAGCAAAGGCAATAAACTGTGAAGAATCCGAAATCATTTTCACTTCTGGTGCTACCGAAGGAATTAACCAAGCTATTCGAGCTATTTATCAACTCTACCATAAAAAAGGGAATCATATTGTTGTATCAAAAACTGAACATAAAGCCGTTTTAGATACAGTTCGTGATTTGGAAAAAAAAGGAGCTGATGTAACTTATTTAGACGTTAATTCTGAAGGTTTAATAAATCTCTCTGATTTTGTAAATGCTTTGAAGAACACAACTGTTTTAGTTGCAGTTATGTGGGTAAATAACGAAACAGGTGTTATCCAAAATGTAAAAGAACTCTCAGAAAAAGCGTACGAAAATAACATTCCATTTTTAAGCGACGGTACTCAAGCTATTGGTAAATTACCCGTAAATATGCAAGATAATAAAATTGGTGTGCTTCCAATTTCAGCACATAAATTTCATGGACCAAAGGGAGTTGGAGCCTTATACATTAGAAGAAAAAAACCAAGAATTACTATTGCTCCTTTAATTACAGGAGGAGGTCAAGAAAACAAACTTAGAGCCGGGACATTAAATACACCCGGAATTGTAGGACTTGGTGAAGCTATTGAATTGGCAATACATGAATTAGAAGAGAACACAAAGCGGTTGAAAATTATTAAAAAAGAGTTTAAAGATTTTTTCTTAACGTATAATGCCACATTTAATGAATCGAAGAAATATACTAGTAATCATATCTTGAACATTACTCTTCCCGGAATAAAAGCAAACAATCTACTAAAAAAAACTAGACATTTAAGTTACTCGTTAGGATCTGCTTGCACATCAGAAACACTAGACCCTTCTCCAGTGCTTACTGCAATGGGAATTACCAAAGAAAATTGTTTTTGTTCTTTTCGACTTTCCTTCTCAGCTGAAATAACACAATCTGAAATAGAACAGGTAAAAGATATATTTACTGATGCTTTAAATTTTGATGATGAAACTGTAAAAACTTAGGCGATTTTTATCGTTTTTTGAAGTTTTCTCTAACTTCCTTCATAAAATTAGAGGCATATACAAAATCTACCACTTCCTGGTTGTCACTATTTAGTATATCATCTCTTGATCCTTCCCACCATTTTTGGCCTTGATGAATAAATGAAATAAAATCAGAAATTTCCATAACACTATTCATATCATGCGATATAACAACGGTAGTGATATCAAATTCCAAAGTAATTTCTTTAATTAAATTATCAATTACAATAGAGGTTTGTGGATCTAAACCTGAGTTAGGTTCGTCACAGAACAAATAGCGCGGCTGTAAGGCAATTGCTCTTGCAATTGCTACTCTTTTTTTCATACCTCCGGATATTTCAGCAGGGAAAAGATGATTGTCTTGTTCTTCAATATTAACCCGTCTCAAACAAAACAATGCTCTCTCTTTAATTTCTTCTTGCGTTTTGCCTGAAAATATAGTCAAGGGAAACATTACATTTTCCAAAACAGATTTGGAGTCAAATAATGCTGAACCTTGAAATAACATTCCAACCTCTTTTCTAATCTCTTTTTTCTTTTGATAGCCCATTTCTGAAAATGGTCGCCCATCATAAAGAATACTTCCCGCATCAATATCGAAAAGTCCAACCAGGCACTTTAACAAAACTGATTTTCCCGCACCACTTTTACCTATTATCATATTCACCTTTCCTCGTTCAAGGTTAAGGTTGATATCGGTTAAAACCTCCTTACTTTCAAATGATTTTGATATGCCTTTTATTTCAATCACTAAGCAGTAAGTAATAATTGGGTTAATATTAAATCAAAAAGTAAAATAATAATACAACTGTAAACAACGGCTCTAGTTCCACTATCCCCTACCTCTTTGGCTCCTCCAAAAGTTATAAAACCTTGATATGATGATACAGATGTAATAATTAGGGCAAAAAACTCTGATTTCACAAGCGCATAAGTAATATAGTAAGGTTCAAATTCATACCTTATACCGTAAACATATTGTTCAATTGAAACAACTCCTGTAAGCATTGAGGCCAGATAGCCCCCCATTACTCCAAGAAAGATAGAAGTGATGACTATAAATGGAAAAACAAATAATGCCGCTACCATCTTGGGCATAATTAAATAACTTTGTGGATTAACACCCATAATTTCTAGGGCATCAATTTGCTCGGTTACTTTCATTGTACCTAAATTACCTGCAATAGAACTTCCTACTTTACCCGCTAAAATCAAGGATATAATTGTTGGAGCAAATTCTAAGATCATAGTATCTCTTGTTGCTAATCCTTCTGTATAACTAGGAACTAATGGATTCGTGAAATTATAAGCCATTTGCAATAAGGTTACTGCTCCCATGAAAACAGAAAGGATTGCCACTATTGGTATTGAACCTACGCCAATAGCAAGCATTTCATCAATTACTCGTCTCCAAACAACTTTAAATTTATCTGGTTTAGCAAACGCTTGCAACATTAAAATGTAATATTTTCCTAAGTGTGAAAAAATTGACATAAAGTAAAAATAGTGTTTTTTGGTTATTAGTTAATATTTGAAAGCTATTTCATTGGTTTTAATAATAACGGATATTCTAATGATTAATTATTTATGAATAATAAACATCAAAAAAGAATCATAATATAACAACAACCTCTTAACTATAAATTTTTAAGTACGTTTCTTTAAGGATTTAGTTTTAAAATATCATATATCACCAACCTTTTCCATTTCTTCATACCATTCTTTACCAAAACGTTTTATGAGTGGATCTTTAAGGAATTTATATACAGGAACTTCAAATGCTTTTCCAAGACTACAAGCAGATTCACATATCTCTAAAAACTGAACGTTTACAGCCGTAAAGGTTGGGTATTCGTTTATTCTAACTGGAAAAAGCTCACAAGATATAGGCTTTTTCCAATCAATTTCACCTTTTTCATAGGCTGCTTCAATAGCACATCTTGTTCCGCCATCTTCAGCAAAATACACATAAGCACATTCCCTGTTATTGACTAAGGGAGTAACCAAATCTTCGTCTGTATCAACTACAAAAGCACCTTGCTCTTCAACAGCTTTTATTCCTTCCGGACGCATGTATGGCTTTACCTTATCAAAGATGTCATCAAGCGTATTGCACTCTTCTTCCTCTAAGGGAGCACCACTGTCTCCTTCAACACAACATGCTCCTTTACATGAATTTAAATCACATAAAAATTTACGTTCGTATAAATCATCAGAAATAAGTATGTTATTAATTTCAAACATCCTATGATAATTTTTGAAAGGTTTGATACCATCTATTTGGTACTTCTCCACTTAATGCTGCTTCATAATCGGAATAACTACAAGGAACCATCTGATGACGAACAAAACGACTATTGAAGTCTGAAGGATGCGGAACTTCCATCCACCACCTTCCACTATCACTCTTATAAAATATAAGTTCATGCTCCTTGTTTTTTTCAATGGCTACATGATATTTTTTATATTTTGATTTGTTCGCCACAGGATAATCACCCTTTCTTTCACGATACCCTTGTATAAAATACCAAATCATTTGAGACAATAACATTGCTCCATTTTTAGTTGGATCATGAATAGGATTATAATTATATATTCCAAATGAAGTCAACTTATCGGATAATCCTGCGTAACGAGAGATCCTACAGATTTCATCACTTAAAAACCCATTTGGATTGGGTTTAGAATACCCTGAAAATTCAGATCCTTTAATGGCATTTACATCAAAACTTAGTATATCAGCATTTCTTACAATCGCCTCCATTTCTTCTATATTTTGACGAACTGCACCTAGACGATATGCATCAAAATGCATTCGTTCCATCATTGCATCAATTTCTTTTTCAACGAAATATGATTGGTAACCCACTGAGCTAAAGTTAAATAAGAAGTTTGGCTGATGCATAATTATATGATTGATAAAATTATCCTCCGTAATCTCATTTTCAATCACTCCTAAGTCAATTGATCGATCAATACTAACTAAATTAACAACCTGTTCTAAGTTCTCATAGGCCTGATAGTTCGCATAAGTTAAATCATGACTTCCCCCAATTATGATTGGGACAACTTCTTTTTTAACCAATTCTGTGACTACAGAAGTTAATGCAAAGTAAGTATCCTTATACGTGTTTCCAGCCAATACATTTCCTAAATCTAGTATTTTTATATTTTCTCCAAAACGATGATAAAGACTATACAGTTGCTCTCTAATTCTGTCTGGAGCAGATCCACAGCCATCATTACCACTATTACCACGTTGCTCCATTACGCCAATAACAGCAATATCAAAATCGAACAAATTTACATCTTCCGAATATTGAGTAACAGTCTTTCCAATTGTATTTTTATTCCAATTTTCCTTAGATACAATGCTTTTGTCAAGTTGATTCAAGTAAATACTTAAGCTCATCACTTCTTCTTAGTTGAATTTTTCTTAGTAGTTTTTCTTTTTGCCCCCTTTTTAGGTTGATTCTTCATAATATGAACCACTTCATCAAATGCTAGGTCTTTGGCCTCAACATCTTTTGGAATTTTATAATTTTTTCGACCTTGTTTGATATAAGGTCCCCAACGTCCATTTAATACTTGAATTTCTCCATCCTCATGATCAAAAGCGTTGATGAATTTTTCAGCATCCGCTTTCTTTTTGGCGGCAATTAGTTCTAAAGCTCTATCAAGAGTAATATCTAACGGATCTTCCTCTTTTGGAATACTTGCAAACAAAGAACCGTTTTGAACATAGGGTCCAAACCTTCCAATATTTGCTTTAACGGGTTTCCCTTCCAATTCACCAAGTGTTCTTGGCAGCTTAAACAGCTCCAATGCATCTTCTAAACTGAGATTTTGTATACTCTGACCTTTTCGTAAGCCGGAAAATTTAGGCTTTTCCTCACTACCCTCAACGATTTCTCCAATTTGTGCAATGGGGCCAAACTTCCCCATTCGAACAATTACCTTTTTACCTGATTTTGGATCAATACCCAATTCACGTTCACCAGTAATCCTTTCCGAATTTTCAATTGTTTCTTCAACATTTTCATGAAACGGATGATAAAAAGAATCGATCATCGATTTCCAATCTTTCAATCCTTGAGCAATTTGATCAAACTGCTGCTCAACTTCAGCTGTAAAACCATAATCAACAATCTTACTGAAATTCTGAACTAAAAAATCATTTACCAACATTCCTATATCCGTAGGAAAGAGTTTATTTTTTTCGGCCCCTGTAATTTCGGTCCGATCAAATGAATTTAGGTGACCTCCTTCTAAAGTGATAAACTTATATTGTCGCTCCAAGCCTTCTCGCTCTTCCTTAATTACATATGTCCTTTTTTGAATGGTTGATATTGTTGGTGCATACGTAGAAGGTCGACCAATACCCTTATCTTCCATTGCTTTTACTAAACTAGATTCTGTATATCTCGGAGGGTGCTTTGTGAAACGTTCACGTGCATTCATATTGGTTAAAACTAACTCTTCACCATTTATCAAATTAGGCAACATTCCTTCTTCCTCTTCTTGGTCTTCATCTGTAGATTCTAAATATAATTTTAAAAACCCATCAAACTTCAACACCTCACCTTTAGCTACTAAATCTTTCTCTGCCTTAGACACATTTATCGTAACGGTTGTGCGCTCTAGTTCAGCATCAGACATCTGAGAAGCTACAGCCCGTTTCCATATTAATTCGTACAACCTTTGATTTTGATAATCTCCATCGACTTGACGCTTGCTAAAATCAGTTGGACGAATAGCCTCGTGAGCCTCCTGCGCATCTTTGTTTTTAGTTCTAAAAATGCGTTTATTATGGTACTCAGGACCATAGGAACTTACAACCTCATCTCTAATTCCATCAAGTGCGAAATTGGACATGTTTGTAGAGTCCGTTCTCATGTATGTTATATGCCCCTGTTCATACAGTTTTTGAGCTACAGACATCGTTTGTCCAACGGCATATCCTAATTTGCGACCGGCTTCCTGTTGAAGAGTAGAGGTTGTGAATGGAGCAACTGGACTTTTCTTGGCTGGTTTTTTATCTAATTTTACTACTGAAAAGATAGAATCTGCACTCTTTTGCAAAAATTCAAGTGCCTCAGATTCTGTTTTTAAATTTCTGGATAATGTCGCTTGGAATACATTTCCTTTAGCATCAAAATGAGCAACAACTCTAAATGAACTTTCTGAACTAAAATCTTGTATTTCTCTTTCACGTTCAACAATTAGCCGCACAGCAACCGACTGCACTCTACCTGCAGAAAGTGAAGGCTTAACTTTCCTCCACAAAACTGGAGATAATTCAAAACCAACTAATCTATCCAATACCCTTCTTGCTTGTTGTGCATTCACCAAATTAAAGTCAATTGATCTTGGCTTGTTGATGGCTTTTAAAATGGCATCTTTAGTGATTTCATTGTACACAACTCTTCTTGTTTTAGATTCATCCAATTTCAAGGCCTCTAACAAGTGCCAAGAAATAGCCTCTCCTTCACGGTCTTCATCAGTTGCTAACCAAACAACATCTGCTTTTTTGGCTAAATCCTTTAACTCTTTAACCACAGCTTTTTTATCTGGTGAAATTTCATAAGTGGGTTCAAAATTATTTTCAGTATCAACACCCAATCCTTTCTTCACCAAATCTCTTATATGTCCTATACTAGATCGAACCGTATAATCTTTGCCCAAATATTTCTCAATTGTTTTCGCCTTAGCTGGAGACTCGACAATAACTAGGTTTTTTGCCATATATATTGTTTTTAAAAACTAGTAACACACAATACTAGAATTTGCAAAATAAAGCATTTCATCTTATATATTCCAAATCCTTTTTACAAGATAAACGGTTAGTTAATCCTATTAACCTATAGGTTAATGATTTTTAACGATATGACATATTGTCATTTATTCAATTAAAACGTACCTTTGTAATTCAATTTTTCAAAATGGGAGAACAGGAGGAAATGTTAGAGGAAAGTCGTCAGGGTGAGGTTTTAGAACTGAATCCCTTTAACGAAACCCAGACAGGTAAGAAATTGTACATCGAAAGCTATGGGTGTCAAATGAACTTTGCCGATAGTGAAATCGTGGCTTCCGTTTTAGGAAATGAAGGGTACACTACTACAACAAATATGGAAGAAGCTGATTTAGTTTTTCTAAATACGTGTTCCATCCGCGACAAAGCTGAAGAAACCATACGCAAAAGACTTAAAACCATTAAACACGACCCTAAAAAGAAAAAGGATGTTAAGATTGGAGTTTTGGGTTGTATGGCCGAACGATTAAAAGAGAAATTATTAGAAGAGGAAAAATTAGTTGACTTGGTTGCTGGACCAGACGCTTATCGAAAATTACCTGAATTGGTTGACGATATTGAGGATGGGCAAAAAGCTGTTAACGTTCTATTATCTCGAGAAGAAACTTATGATGATATTGAGCCTGTAAGAATAAATTCCAATGGGGTTACTGCATTTGTTTCAATTATGAGAGGTTGTGATAATATGTGTACATTCTGCGTTGTTCCTTTCACAAGAGGGAGAGAGCGATCAAGAAATGCAGAATCTATAGTAAACGAATGTAAAGACCTTCACAGAAAAGGATATAAAGAAGTTACTTTATTGGGTCAGAATGTTGATTCCTATCGTTGGTCTGAAAATCGAAATTTAAGAGGGAGGAAATTAAGAGAAGCTCCAAGAGACGAAGTAATTGATTTCGCTAAATTACTCATAATGGTAGCTGAAATCTCACCGAGTTTAAGAGTTCGATTTAGCACTTCTCATCCTAAAGATATTATTGATGAAGTAATGTTTGCTATTCGAGATTATAAAAACATATGCGAATACATTCATTTACCTGCTCAAAGTGGTAATACTAGGATATTGAAAAAAATGAACCGCACCTACACTCGAGAATGGTACGATGCAAAAATTAACCGGATACGAGAAGTTATTCCAAACTGTGCTATTTCCACTGATATCATAACAGGTTTTTGCTCTGAGACTGATGAAGAACACCAAGACACTGTTTCATTAATGAAACAAGTTCGTTATGAACTTGCCTACATGTTCTTTTATTCCGAAAGACCAGGGACTTTAGCACAAAAGAAATTTGAAGATGATGTTTCAGAGGATGTTAAAAAAAGTAGATTAAAGGAAATTATTGATGTTCAAACTAAAATAAACAAAGAGCTAAACGAGGAAGAAATAGGTGAAATCTATGAAGTTTTAGCTGAGGGAATTTCCAAACGAGATGAAAATGATTTCAGAGGAAGAAACAGTCAAAACAAAGTGATTATATTCCCTAGAGAAAATTTCAAGATAGGGGACTATATAAAAGTGAAAGTTGAAAAATCTACATCGGCCACTTTAATTGGTAAAGCTGTAGGAATAGTAAACTATTAAGAATTAATATGAATGCAACGCTTACGGGTATAAAACAACGGTTTGGAATAATTGGCAATTCTAAATTATTAAATGATGCTATTGATGTAGCTATGCAGGTAGCACCTACTGACCTATCCGTTTTAGTAACAGGCGGAAGTGGAGTTGGTAAAGAAAGTTTTGCTAAAATTATACATTATCAAAGCGCAAGAAAACACAACGACTTTATTGCTGTAAACTGTGGAGCCATTCCAGACGGTACTATTGATTCAGAATTGTTTGGTCATGAAAAAGGAGCCTTTACTGGTGCAGTTGATCAAAGAAAAGGCTATTTTGAAGTAGCCAATAATGGAACAATATTCCTTGATGAAGTAGGTGAACTACCTATGAGTACTCAAGCTAGACTGCTTAGAGTCTTAGAGGCTGGCGAATTCATAAAAGTAGGTTCATCTAAAGTTCAAAAAGTAAACATAAGAGTTGTTGCGGCAACCAACCTAGATATTCCTAAAGCAATTAAAAGAGGTAAATTTAGAGAAGATTTATATTACCGTTTAAACACAATTCCCATTAAAGTACCTTCATTACGTGAACGCAAAGAAGATATTTATTTGCTTTTTAGAAAGTTCTCTATTGATTTGGCTGAAAAGTACAGGATGCCGCCTTTACGATTGGATGAAGAATCTAGAGAAATCTTAGAAAATTACAGATGGCCTGGAAATATCCGTCAACTAAAAAATATTGCTGAACAAATTTCAGTTATTGAAGAAAACAGACTAGTTACCCGAAACCAACTTTTGAAATACCTTCCAGAAGCTGGCTCATCAAACCTACCTATAATTATTGGTAAAGGTGGAGAACATGATTATGATTCTTTTCAAAACACCGAATGGAAAAAAGAACGAGAGTTGCTTTATAAAGCTCTATTCGATATGAAAAAAGAGCTCGGTGACTTGAAAAGTGTAGTTGCGGAATTGGTTAAAAACAGAGGTGATGTTGGAGATACAGAAAAAGCCTACCAACAGTTGCACTTAGACTCTGATGTAGCTCCAACGCAAGATTATTCTGCTTATCCTATGGCTGTTAATACTCCTTTCAAAACAAAATCAAACCAAGATGACTTTGACGAAAGCCATGAAGTGGTTGAGGAAAGTTTATCTTTAGCTGAGAGAGAAAAAGAATTCATAATCAAAGCGCTTGAAAAACATAAAGGAAGAAGAAAAAATGCAGCTCAAGAATTGGGGATTTCAGAACGGACTTTGTATCGAAAAATAAAAGAATACGATATTCAACAATGAAAAAACTACTGATAATCGCTTTATCATGCATTGCCCTAGGGTGTAAAGTAAGCTATTCTTTTAGAGGGGGTGAAATACCTGGACAAACCTTTAGCATAGAAAGCTTCACCAATACAGCTACACTAGTAAACCCTAATTTGGCTATAGTGATGCAAGATGAATTGCAAGAAAGGTTTACCAATGAATCAAATTTAAAATATACCAACGGAGTTGGCGAGGCGCATTTCAAAGGGGTAATTACTAAATATGCTATAACCCCCCTTCAAGGTACTGGAAATGAAATCGTAGCATTGAACCGATTAACGATTTCTGTTAAAGTAACCTACACCAACTCCGAAAATGATGCTCAAGATTTTGATAAAACATTCACAAGCTTTGATGATTTCGAATCAACCGAAGATTTTTCCTCAATTGAGGATGCATTAATGGAAAGTATTTCAGAAAAATTGGTAGCTTTAGTTTACAATGAGACATTAATGGAATGGTAAATTATGAATAAGGAAATTTTCAACCAACTCATAAAAAACCCTGCAAATGTTCATCCTAAATATAAGGACAATCTGAAAACATTAGTCGATGCTTTTCCATATGCAACGAACATTAGATTGCTTTACCTATCCTCACTACTAAATGATGCTGATGTTCTTTTTGAACAAGAGCTCAAAAAAACGGCAGCATATATTTCAGACAGAAGAATTCTTAAACAAATAATTTCAAAAACTCCTCCGAAAGAGAATTACATTATTCAAGAGCCAATAATGAAAGTGGTTGCCAAAGAAACAGAAAATTCTGTTCCGGATAACGACAAAATTACAACTCAAAAGGAACCTGAAACTAAAAACACAATCGAATCTAAGGATGATGAAAACAATACAACAAAAAAACCGAAATCTTTAAATGAATCTTTAGAAAAGGTAAAGGACAGTGAAAGCTCATTAAAAAAACCGGAAGAAATAAATAAAGAATCAAATACAACTGAAAAAAACAAATCAATTAAGGAGCTTGATGATTTGATTGTCAGCTCAGCTATTGGCGCATCTATTTCCTTAGATATAGATGTAGTTTCCACTGAAATTAATAAAGAAAAAGTTGAAGAAAACAATACTCCTAAATCATTTTTAGAATGGATTAAAGCCTCTGAAGCTAAAGAAATTAGACCTGAACTTAATCCTAAACAAAAAGAACGTATTGAATTTAAAGAGAGAGCTGAAGTATTAATTAATCAATTCATTCAAAACCAACCAAAAATTAAACCCAAAGCCGAATTTTACTCTGCTGAAAACATGGCTAAAAAAAGCATTGAAGATTCAGAAGAGATTGTAACAGAAACATTAGCTAAGGTATATGCTGTACAGGGAAATATAGCTAAGGCAAAAAGTATTTATAATCAGTTAATTTTGAAAAATCCAGAAAAAAAGAGTTACTTTGCATCCCTCATTAACGGTTTGAGGTCAGAATAGATATTAGACATGACTTTATTAAGTATATTAATTATAATAATTTCGGTACTACTAGTGTTAGTAGTAATTATTCAAAATAGTAAGGGTGGTGGTTTAGATGCCAATATAGCTTCTCAAAACCAATCTTTCGGAGCAAAAAAAACTACTGAAATTGTAGAGAAGGTAACTTGGTATTTAATTGGTGCTTTGGCTATTTTATGTATTGTATCGACTAAATCAGTTTCAACTGGAGAATCAGAATCTGGTCAAGAGAATTCTACAAACCAAACTACGCAGCAAGATGATACTGGAAAATAATGCTCTAATTCATTAAAATAAAAAATGCCAGCCTGTCATCACTGCTGACACTATTTATTTCATCCTATCATAAATCGGTAATATTGACGTATAAAAAGACTATTTTTATACACTTTATTAAATGGCATGCAAAGTGCTAAACAAAATAAAATTTATAACCTTAATATTTAGAAAATGTCAGTAAGTGTAAAACCATTAGGAGACAGAGTTTTAATTAAGCCTGCTCTAGCAGAAGAAAAAACTGCTTCGGGAATAATTATACCCGATACGGCAAAAGAAAAACCTCAAAAAGGCGAGATTATAGCTATTGGGGATGGGAAAAAAGATGAACCTTTAAATGTAAAAGTTGGTGATACTGTAATTTATGGAAAGTATTCAGGAACAGAGTTAGCTTATGAAGGGGTTGATTATTTAATTATGAGAGAAGCGGATATTTTCGCAATCGTTTAAAAAACAGTTTAAAAAATGGCAAAAGAAATATTATTTGACGTAGAAGCTAGAGACAAAATCAAGAAAGGAGTTGATTCTTTAGCGAGTGCAGTAAAGGTGACATTAGGACCTAAGGGTAGAAATGTTGTTATTGATAAAAAATTCGGGGCACCTACCGTTACAAAAGATGGTGTTACTGTAGCAAAAGAAATTGATTTAACTGACCCAGTTGAAAACATGGGGGCTCAATTGGTAAAAGAAGTTGCCAGCAAAACCGCAGATGCAGCAGGAGATGGAACTACTACGGCTACTGTTTTAGCGCAAGCAATTTATGGAGCTGGAATTAAATCAGTTGCTGCAGGAGCAAATCCAATGGATTTGAAACGTGGAATTGACGCAGCTGTAAAAGTGGTTGTATCTAACCTTAAAAAACAAGCACAACCCATTGATAATACTGAAGAGATTGCTCAAGTAGCTACCATTTCTGCAAACAACGATAGTGAAGTAGGAAGTAGAATTGCAGAAGCAATGAAAGTCGTTGGAAAAGACGGTGTAATTACAGTTGAAGAAGCAAAAGGTACTGAAGATGAGTTAAAAACCGTTGAAGGGATGCAATTTGACAGAGGTTACCTATCACCTTACTTTGTTACTAATGCGGATAAAATGGAAGTTGAATTAGAGAATCCTTTAATTCTAATTCATGATAAAAAGATATCTGCATTAAAAGATGTGTTACCTGTTTTAGAAAAATCTCAGCAAACAGGTCGTCCATTATTAATTATTGCGGAAGATGTAGATGGAGAAGCTCTAGCGGCATTGGTCGTAAATAAGATTAGAGGCTCGCTAAAAATTGCAGCTGTAAAAGCTCCAGGTTTTGGGGATAGAAGAAAGGCCATGTTGGAAGACATCGCTGTATTAACAGGTGGAACAGTTATTAGCGAAGAGCAGGGATACCAACTTGAAAATGCAGACATTCCTATGTTAGGACAAGCTGAAAAAGTAGTTATCGATAAAGACAATTCTACACTTGTTAATGGAGCTGGAGATTCAGAACAAATTAAAGCAAGAATCAATCAAATTAAAGCTCAAATTGAATCTACTAGTTCGGATTACGATAAAGAGAAATTGCAGGAAAGATTGGCGAAGCTTTCAGGAGGAGTGGCAGTAATTTATGTTGGAGCTGCTACTGAGGTAGAAATGAAAGAAAAGAAAGATCGTGTTGATGACGCTTTGCACGCTACAAGAGCTGCAGTTGAAGAAGGAATTGTTGCTGGAGGTGGTACTGCATTAGTAAGAGCTTTAGACGCTTTAGCTGATGTTAAAGGTGAAAATGATGACCAAGAGCATGGAGTAAACATTGTTAAAACAGCTATTGAATCTCCATTAAGAACTATTGTTTCCAATGCTGGCGGAGAAGGATCAGTTGTTGTTAACAAAGTAAAAGAAGGTAAAGGAGATTTTGGCTACAACGCTAGAAACAATGTATACGAAAACTTAATCGCTAGTGGTGTTATTGACCCAGTTAAAGTAACTCGTTTGGCCTTAGAAAACTCAGCGTCCATATCAGGCTTGTTATTAACCACAGAATGTGTTATTGCTGATGAACCTGAAGATTCAGTAGCACCAGCCGGAATGGGTGGTGGAATGCCAGGCGGAATGCCAGGAATGATGTAAAATACATTTTTATTCAAATAAATAAAAGAGCCCGTATAATCGGGCTTTTTTTATGCCCAGTTCAGAAACAATAGTTACAAAAATCTCGTAACTTAAATAGCCTAGCAAAACTAAAATTATATTATATACGTTGAATTTTAAAAGGAAAAATATTATCCTAACAGGGTTTCTTTGCCTTGTTTATACTTTTCTGTTTTCAGGAGAAAAGTACGTAAAGTATGGAATGGGCTACAAAACTTATGAATTCACCTCCCACAACAATTTAATTCATTCGGGAAGATATCTTTATGGGGGGTTTTCCTACGAATTCGGAAACCAATATTTAAATAGGGTGCAGTTTCAAGTTTCCAATTCTAATCGTGAAGTCAAACTTGACATCCTTTACGTATCTGCAGCTACAGCAGCAAATATTTATTATGACTTTGCAATCCAGACGATCTCTCTAAAAAAGTATACGCATTATTTTGGGCTTCACGTAGGTAATGATTTCAATTTGAACTTTTTTCCAAAAATAGATGCTAGAAACCTTTTATGGTTTAATCAATCTTTTACTGGGATATCAATGATGAGCAAATACAAACTAAACAACAATAACCGTATAGATTTTAGTACCCACATTCCGATTCTATCAACTATTTTACACAATAGATTAAACCGCCTAACAAGTGAAATTCCTGGAAATAGGCTAATTCAATCCTACTCAGGACTTGCCAATAAGCTATTTAATGCCGATGCAGAAATCGGATATATATTTTCAAAATTCGGGTTTGGTTGGGGAATATATTATCAGATTGAAATAAATAGAATGAGCGAAACAGCCAGTAATCGTTTAACCGGCATAGCACAATCAGCCTCATTAAGAATAATATATTGATAAATAAACGCTCGTTTATAAAATTCATCAAATTAAGCGTTTACCTTTACCTTATTGAAGACAATTAAAGAAAATATAGGCGCTTTTAGCATTTTCATTCTCTTTTTTATTACTGGATTTGCTTTTGTTATTTCTTTTCCAAAACTCGAAATACAACAATATATAAACTCTTTTTATCACCCCATTGGAAATAGTATATTTAAATTTATAACTCACTTAGCTGAGGGATGGCTTACTGTACCTCTCTTAATTTTTCTTCTTATCTACAATTGGAGAAAAGGCTTATATATAGGTTTTTCATATGCGATATCCTCAATATTAGTTGCTCTTTTAAAACGTCTTGTTTTCTCAAATTTTAAAAGACCGCATGGGTTTAAAGAATTAATTGAAAATAAAGAATACAATTGGCTGTACGAGGTTGAAATGCCGTCTAACCTTAGCTTTCCTAGCGGACACACTACTGTGGCTTTTTGTGTTTTCTTTGGATTAGCACTCATTATTCCCAATAAAACAATAGGAACTGCTTTAGTCGTATTAGCCGTATTAGTTGGCTTTTCTAGAACGTATCTTTCTTATCATTTTTTAATGGATGTGGTGGCGGGATCACTACTTGGTATTGTAACTGCAATAGGAATGTATTATGCGCTAAGAAAAAAGTTAAAACTGCAATTTTAGATGAATTGCGCTTGTTTTCATCCATCCTTTAATAAAAATATTAAATCTCAAAAAATTCACTAGTAATATAATCAGCCATGAGTTTACCTTGATTGGTTAAGCGATATTCATCACCAAAAAAAGCCAGTTGACCTGCTCTCAAAAACGTAGCTGTTTTTGCTCTAAACCCTTCAATATACATAGGAAATAAAAGTTCAAGCTCTCGGACATTTAAACCCTTTGAAGTTCTTAAACGCGTCATAACAAACTCATTAAAAAAATCTTTTTCTGTTAATTCTTCGGTTTCATAATAATCCGAACCAGATTCTATTTTTTTAATATAACCTATGTTATTTGCAATATTAAAAGTTCTAACATTATTGTAAAAACTATGTGCTGATGGGCCGATACCTATGTATTGTTTTTGTTCCCAATAAGCCGAGTTATGCTTGCTTTTATATCCACTTTTAGCATAATTCGATATTTCATATTGCAAATATTTATGGTTACTCAACTTTTCCATGATAAGCTGAAATTGACGAATTGATTTTTCTTGGCTTAATTCTTCAATTTTCCCTTTTTTTATTAATTGTATTAATGCTGTTTGCTCTTCAACGGTTAAATTATAACAAGAAATATGAGGAATATCTAGTTCAATAACCTTGTCTAAATTTTTAATTAACTGTTTATCCGATAATAGGGGAAGAGCAAACATGAAATCGA
This sequence comes from Flavobacteriales bacterium, assembly GCA_045561495.1. Lineage (GTDB taxonomy): Bacteria > Bacteroidota > Bacteroidia > Flavobacteriales_C. Next base: position 43,395 of record JBJKXR010000007.1, read on the forward strand.
TAGAAAAATTATCAAATCCTGCTAATTTTATATATTCAATAGCTTGTATGGCTTGTTTAGAATCATGCACCCTGTTCATTTGCTCTAAATCCTCCTCGAAAAAAGATTGTACACCAAGACTAACCCTGTTAATCCCTTTTGATTTCCAATGCTTTAATTTTTGTAAACTTATATCCTCAGGATTTGCTTCAATCGTCATCTCTTCTACTGAATTCGTTTCATAATTTGAATGTAGCGAAAGTAAAATAGCATCAATTTCGTGATTTTCCAGTAGTGAAGGCGTTCCTCCGCCAAAATATACTGTACGAACCTTAACATTTTTAAACACAGACTTTTTATACTCTAATTCCGTACAAATCGAAGCAATCATTTCAGAGCGATAGCTTTCAAATGAAGTTGAAAAGTGAAAGTTACAATAGTAACAAGCTTGTTTACAAAATGGAATATGAATATAAATTCCAGACATAAAATGAGTTGATTAACCAACAAAGGTACGACTAATTAACATTTAGTTATGGAATAGGAATTGAATGTAATCATGTTATGTATCATGAACATTGTTATTTTGCAAACAATGAAGGCCGTATTTTTTATATCATTTTTGTTTTTTGCTCTGACTGTTTTTAGTCAGAAGGAATATAAATATGCTGATATAAAAAAAAACTCTGCTAGAATTGAATTTTTAAATCTATCTAATGAAGCGTTTATAGAACTTCCTTCAAAAATTGAAACATGCAAAAAACTTAAGAAATTAAAATTAAACAACAACCGTTTAACTTTTTTACCAACTTGGCTTAAAAATCTAGAGAACTTAGAAGAGCTTGATATTTCAGGAAATAGAACACTAAATATCAATCAAGCGTTTTCTATTATAAGCAAACTTCCTAAGCTTAAAAAGCTAGTTGCAAATCATTGCAATATGTTTTATTTACCCGTTGCAATAAGAAGAGTAGAAACATTAAAAGAGGTGAGTATCTCTGATAACCACATCAAGTACTTGCCCCCTATTTTTGAATATACGTTTTGGGAAAAGTTAGATCTCTCCTACAACTGTATTGACACACTTCCAAGTACTTTAGTATTTATGAATACTTTGAAATCATTGGATTTAAGTTACACGCCTGCAATTGAAAATAAATTCACTTACTATACTGTTGAATTTCTAAAAAACCTAGAAACACTTAAACTTTCAGGAGCCAATATGCTACCAAAGGAAATTTGTAAACTTGACTTTATAAAAGAACTTATTTTAACCAATGGAACTTTTGAAAAACTTCCAGAAGAATTTCAAAAAATAAATAATTTAAGAAAGCTAGATGTTAGAGGTTGTGAAAACTTAAAAATTTCCGATTTAGTTGAGTCTCTAGTTGGTAGTTATTCAACACTTCTAGACCTGAAAATTGGTCATAAATCCTTAAATACAATACCCTATAATATTTCAAAACTTAAAAAAATTAGAAGTTTAAAAATTAACAACTCTTGCTTAGAAAAATTATCAAGCTCTATTGCTCGTTTTAGGGGGAAAGATATTTCGTTTACAAAATGTAGGTTCCCAAGTCCTTCTGATGTTTTTAAAGAAATAGGGAAGAGTAAAAAAATTAAACGAATTTATATTAAAAATTGTGTTTTTGGAAGATCCGATTGGAAAATAGGAGCTTCTGAAAAATTTGAGGAAATTCATATCAACAATTGCTATTTAACCTACCTACCTTTAAATATTGAAGACTTTCCAAAGCTTAAACTTCTTAATTTATTAGGCAATAAAATTGCAAAAAATAAAATCACATGGAAAACCCCAAAAACAATTATTGGAGCAGATTATCAGACTTTATCCTACAACCCTCAAGAACTAAACAACTGGAAATATAATCAAAATCAAAAAACAATAAAACGAATGATTTATACTGAAGTGGGTGATTTGTTTACACTTCCTTCAGGAGCAAAAGTTGAAGTTCCAGCCGAATGTTTTATTGGAACTGGTAACACTACTATTATTGGAAATGTTAAACTTGAAATCAAAGAGTTTAGAACCCAAGCTGATTATGCATATACCAAATACCCTACTTATTTGCCAAACGGGGAAGTAGCCGATACAAAATATGCTGTTGAAATTAGAGCCTTTCACAACAGCAAAGAAGTTTATGTGAAATCTGAGAAACCAATTTTAATTTTCCCTCGATTTAAAAAGGAATATGCTTTGGATAAATATTTTTATTTAAACTACAAATCTGAATGGCAAACACTGAACCAAACCGCAAATATTTGCACAAACAATTCTGAGTCACAAATCACCCCTAATTGCATGGATTATTCAAACATTCCGAAAATAACGCAAGATTTGAAAGTATCAAAGGTATTTGTTAAACTGATGCGAAAAAAAAAGAAGAAAAAACTAAACTTTGAAATTACGCCTGAATATGGGTACAGAGAACAATTATTAAATCCTTTTGGAGATAAAATTAAAGGTTATCCAGAACTTAAACATTACAAAGGAATAAAATGGAGGTATGTTGGCGACAGTTTAGAAAATGATTTAAAAAGACTTTATTTCTTATCCGATGAGGCGAAAATTGAAAAATTGAAAAAATACAGCTCGCTAAAAGCTTATGTTTTAGATATTAAAGACATTAGAATTTATCCTAATCCAAATGACGATAACTATTTAATTCAATGTATTCAAGGAAGAGATACATTTTCAATTGAAGCGCTTCCATTCATTACTGTTTATAAAGCAAAAAAAATTCAAAGATGGCATAAAGTGAAATATAGAAAATATAAGAAAGTATTGGAAAAAAGAAAAGAAAAATGGTTGAAATTGGACACCACTTTTATCAATCGTTATGAAAACTTTGAAGCTCACTTAGAAGCCTTTAGAATTTATAATTTAAAGGCTCTATATTCCATTAATAAACAAAATAACAGTAAAAAATCTGGACAAACTTTAAAAATCTTTAAACCTGGATTGTATCAAATGGCTATTCCATTACTCATTAACAAAGGAGAATTGAAAAAACCAATTTATTACATTAACGGAAAACGATTTCATCCTCAAAAAGTACTAGTTAGTAACGTATCCAAAGGCTATAATTTTTGGTCAAATCCAAAAGAAATTCCAAAAGAAAAAGGCGTTTATAAAATTAGCGCTGTTTTAGATGATGTTTTATATTCAGGTGTATGGGGAATAAATAATAAAGTAACCTTTGAAAAAGTTAAAGCAAAATGATTAAATCTATTTTCTCTCTTCTACTCGTTCTCTCTGTGACAACAACAGAAAAAAATGTAAGTAAAAATCAAGACTATTTTAATAAAGAGGTTTATCTCAAATCTGCCAAAACAAAAAAATTGGGTGTGAAAACATTAAATCATACGCTATTGAATGAAACCGTTTTCAAACTGGTGAATAACAAAAGACGAAAAAAAGGACTGGACGCTCTAACTTATGCTTCAGCCTTGAATAAAGTTTCCCTTAAATTTCAAGACAAACTTGAATTAAGACGTTTTGCAAATACATCTTCCATAGAGAGAAAAATTAGCAGAACACTATACAACAAAACAAAAAGTGCAGGATTTGACGGTGGATTGGTTGTCCCTGTTGTGGGTGAATATGAAGCTTTAGATTATGACGGCAAATCAGAATTCTTTTACAACAGGAACGAAAAACAATCAGAATTCAAATTGTTCTATGGTAAAAAGCCAAGAAAAAGTGAACTAAATCCTTCTAGAACAGAAATACAGGCTCTGGATTATTACAGTTTTGCAAAAAAAATCCTTAAAAAACTTGAATCTGAAAATAAAAAAGAACTCTATTCAAAGGCCTATAAATGGGGAGGTGTACACTTACAATGGTATTATAAATCATTGAACAAAAGAAAAATACCTCAAATTAAGATGATTTTTATACTTGGGGGATATGCAACAGCTGGAATGCGATAGAAAACCTTGATGCATAACACTTCATGATTGATGTGAAATGGTCTATCTTTGTAGTATATAATATTAGATTTGGCAAGCACTAATACAAATAAAGATTACTCTTTAATCTATGACATTAAGGAGTTTATAAAGTTTCGATTGGCCTTATTGGTTGTTTTCACAGCTGCAATAACATACATAACTGCACTTAAATTTAACCACAAAGAAATAGATTGGATATCCGCATTTTGGTTATGTTTTGGTGGAATGCTCGTAACCGTTGGTTCAAATGGTTTTAATCAAATATTTGAAAAAAACTTGGACAAGTTAATGTCCAGAACTAAAAACCGTCCCCTACCAACGGGAAGAATGTCTTTAACAACTGCATGGTCCATAACCTTAGTTTGTGGAATTTCTGGATCTTTGATTTTATGGTTTAAACTCAATCCTTTAACAGGTATACTAGGGTTGTTAAGTTTAATTTTATACTCTTTTGTATATACTCCAATGAAACAAAAAACACCTTGGGCAGTTTTAATTGGAGCATTTCCAGGAGCTGCGCCACCCCTAATTGGCTGGGCCGCTTGTGAAGCAGTTGATTTCATGTGGATATCACCAGTAGCTTTATCGGTATTTTGTATTCAATTTATGTGGCAATTCCCTCATTTTTGGGCAATAGCATGGAGATGCCACGACGATTATCAAAAAGCTGGTTTTCAATTATTACCTTCTTCGGCTGGAAAAGATGCAAAAAGTGCGTTTCAAATATTAATATACACCTTATTTATGGTGCCAATTGCAATGCTGCCCTGCCATCCAGATTTTGGTCTCGCAGGTTTCACATCCAGCTTGATTGTTTTAACGCTAGGAATTATTATGCTATACCCGGCAATTATGTTGATGAAAACATTAGATGAAAAATGGGCGACAAAATTAATGTTTGCCTCTTTTATATACTTACCGCTAGTGCTTATTACATTTTTAACCGATCAATTTTATTAAGTTATGAGAAGTAGTATTCCAAAAGAAGAAAGATTAGAAATTAAAAAGAAGACAAGTAAAAACATGATGTATTTGGCCATTGGGTCAATGATTATGCTTTTTCTAGGGTTATCCAGTGGATATTACATTTCTAAATCTGGTCCAATATGGGTTTCAATAACCATTCCACAGGAGTTTTTTATTAGTTCAGGGATTATAATAATAAGTAGTATTACTATTTTTATTGCTCTAAAATTGGCTAAAAAAGGAAACTTCAAACTGTTGCCTTTTTTTATGATTATCACATTAATCCTTGGTTTATTGTTTGTGAAGTTTCAAAGAGACGGCTGGAAACACATGAAATCTAGAGGTATGTATTTGAGTGATGTTGTTAAGATTGATGGGTTAATCAAAAATAAGGACGTTGAATATGGAGTAGATTACAAAATATTTATGAACGACAACGAATTAAAATACGAAGATGGAGTGTTTTATGACAAAAGAGATGATTACAATTCAATTCTGTTTATCCAAGTTTAGATGCAGACAATGTTTCAAGCAGCTGGATGTATATTTTAACGGGACTTCACCTCGCTCACCTTATCGGCGGTATAATATCCTTAATTGTAGTGACAATCAAGAGTTTACTTAAAAAGTATACTGCAAATGATATTGTAGGAATTGAAGTTAGTTCTATTTATTGGCACTTTTTAGATTTTTTGTGGTTATCTTTATTGTCCCTACTCTATTTTGTAGGCTAATTGAGAAAAACTTAAATTTTTATTTAAAATGGCAGGAGAAGTAAGCAAGGCTATTCCAGCTAAAGAGCTTTGGGAAGGAGGAAGATCACCTTTTAGCATGAGTTATGGTAAAATGATGATGTGGCTCTTCCTGATTTCGGACGCATTAACATTTGGAGCATTTATAGTTTCTTTGGGTTGGTTTCGTTATACCTACCCATCTTGGCCGGTTTCTGACCAAGTATTCTTTCACATCCCATTTGTTCATGGTAATTTTCCTTTAGCCTATGTGGCTTTTATGACTTTTGTTTTAATCATTTCGTCGGTAACAATGGTTCTAGCTGTTGAAGCAGGGCACAGAAATGACAAATCAGGTGTTGTAAAATGGATGATTGCTACTATAATTGGAGGATTTATTTTCTTAGGATCTCAAGTTTGGGAGTGGTCAACGTTTATTGCTGGTACAGATGGTTTGATTCAAACTTGGTATGATAATGCAACCATTACATCCAATCCATATGGACCACCTCAATATGCTCAGTTTTTCTATTGCGTAACTGGATTCCATGGATTCCATGTGTTCTCAGGAGTAATTATTAATATTGTTATATGTATAAATGCCATAGGCGGAACTTACGCAAGAAGAGGACATTATGAAATGGTTGAAAAAGTAGGTTTGTATTGGCACTTTGTAGACTTAGTTTGGGTATTTGTCTTTACTTTTTACTACCTACTCTAAACGCGATTAATTAGAAATCATACAATCTAATGGAAAGAGACGATATTAAAGAATATTCATTAGGAGCTCAACACTCTGAAGAGGAAGGAAGAAAAATCCGAAAGAACATAGTTAAAGTAACTATCCTTCTCACAATAATCACAGCAGTTGAAGTAATTGTCGGGATATTGTATTCTAGAAGTAATCCCGATGTTTCAGAGCGTGCGTGGACTATGATTAAATATGGATATATAGTTCTCACGCTTGTAAAAGCAGGCTATATTGTTATGGAATTTATGCACTTGGGACATGAACGAAAAGGAATGAAGCTAACAGTTCTAGTTCCTTATATCGTTTTCGTTTTATACCTTATTTTTATTTCAATAACTGAGGCTCTCGCTGTAGGCGAATCTAATTTCCCTCTTAATTAAAAAACCCTGCGAAGATGGTAGAAAAAAGAATATCATCTCCTAAAAAGAAATTACTTTACACAGGTCTTTTCATAGTTCCTTTTTTAATAGCAATGGGACTTATTTACATATCTGTAAATCTGGGCACTCTTCCTATAATGAATAGTGATAGCGAATTTGTAAAATTAAAATACAAAAACCCGCCCGAATACTACACTATCCCAGAGTTCTCTCTTCCAACATTCAGTAATGATAGCGTCCACTTTAGACATAAAGATTCTATATTATACATGATTACTATGTTCCATAAAGAAAATGTTAAAGAATGGGAGAAACATGTTTTATATATAGGTAGTAAAATTATCAAAAGAGCCAATAACATAAAGGTTATTTCAATTTTTGAAAATGATCCAAAAATGAATTTATGGAAGGAGTCTCCCATTGAATATGTCAAATCTGTATCAAACAAATGGTATTTAGCTCATGCATCTGAGGATGAATTTGAAAAAATAAAAAATAGTTTAAAACTAGAACTAAATGATAGCACTCAAATGTATGATTACGTTTTAGTCGATAAAGATGAACATATTCGAGCTCACTGTTCCATCAACGATGCAAAAGTTGCTCGAGACATTCCTAAAATGTTTAAATTATTAAACAATCAATATGTCCCAAGGAAACTGGATATTAAACAAATTAAAAAGTAGTTTATTGCTTTTTGTTATTGTTGCTTGCGGTTCCCCAAAGCAACCGCTTCCTGTATACGGCCAAAAGCAAATTAACAGTCAAGGTGAAGAAATTGACTATACCGTTTCTAACTTTAATTTTACAAATCAGTACAACCAAATTGTTACTCAGGATAAATATTCAAATCAAGTATATGTTACGGATTTCTTTTTTACTACTTGCCAAACAATATGTCCCAAAATGACCAATCAACTGGTCCGAGTTCAAAAAAAATTAAAAGGAGAAGACTTCTCTATTCTTTCACATACCGTTAATCCTGAATTTGATACCACTGATATATTATTAGAGTATGCTCTCAAGATGGGTGCCGAACTTAGCAACTGGGATTTTGTAACCGGCGATGCCCAAAAAATATACAGGCAAGCTGCTTCGTATAAATTAGCAGCAATAAAAGACACGACCCAACTCATACCTTTTGTTCACAGTGAATACCTTGTATTGGTAGATAAAAAACGTAGAATACGAGGCTTGTATGATGGAACAGACACTTTAGAAGTTAATCAACTAATCGAAGATATACAATGGCTAATTCAGCATTAAATCCAACACCACAATTTGAAGAAAAAAAGAGTGTCAAAATTGCTATCTGGTCATTTACTGCTGTTGTTTTTTTGCTGGTGACCTTAATGGGGTCAAAAAATTTCCCAAGACCAGATGAAGCGCCAGAATTTACTAAAGCATTACCTGCTGTAAATGCAATAATAAACTTTTCCTGTTTTATAACTCTGATTGTTTCCTTTGTGATGATTAAAAAAAAGAAGGTGATTATGCATATGCGTCTAAACACGTTTGCAATGATTTTATCTGTTTTCTTTTTACTAAGTTATGTTTTGTATCACGTAACCAATCATGAAACTTCTTATGGTGGAGAAATGATTGGTGTTTACTATTTTATTTTAGCTACACACATTGTGCTTTCAGGAATTTCGTTGCCATTTATTTTGTTTTCCTATTACCGCGCTTTTATAGGAGATGTTAAAGGACATAAGAAAATAGTTAAATGGGCATATCCTGTTTGGCTTTATGTTGCTTTAACAGGACCGATTGTTTATTTAATGCTTTCACCCTATTACGGCAATAGTTGACCTCTGTTGTACAATTTAGTATTTTTGTAGCATGTTTAAGTCACTGGTTTTATTTATTACCTCCTTTTTGTTTTCTCAATCTGCTCTTGCAATGTGCTCTCAATGTAAAGCTGTAGCCGAACAAAATGATGAAGGATGGGCAAATGGGCTGAATTCAGGTATTCTTTTCTTAATGATTCCTCCCTATCTTCTCTTAATTGCAATTGTTCTGCTTGGATTTAGAGGGGAAAATTAGAGCGGGAATAAAGAATTTCGTAAATTCGTAAAGTAATGTTCTTTTTTTAATTGCTTATCAAGAAAGGTGAAGGGAAAGGCCCTGTGAAACCTTAGCAACCCCAATCTTTTGGAAGGTGCCAAATCCAACCCGTAAAGGGAGTAGATAAATGAACAAAATCAAAGTATCTTATAGTATGCTATACCTCCCTCAAAAAACTTCTTGAGAGTTTTATTATTGTGAAAATGAGTAAACCAGATATAAAAAATAGTTTAGAAAGTAGAATTCTTGTTTTAGATGGCGCCATGGGCTCTCTGATTCAAACCTATAAATTAGAAGAAGAAGATTTTAGGGGAGAGCGATTTAAAGAGCATTCCCACCCATTAAAAGGAAATAATGACTTACTAGCACTTGTTCGGCCAGATGTACTGAAGGAAATTCACTCCTTGTATTTAGAAGCCGGGGCAGATATATTAGAAACCAACACATTTTCAGGAACTACTATTGCTCAGGCCGACTATGCATTAGAGGATGCTGTATATGATATTAATTTTCATTCTGCCAGAATTGCTAAAGAAGTAGTCAACGAATTTACTCAGAAGACACCCAATAAACCTAGGTATGTAGCCGGAGCAATTGGTCCAACAAACAGAACACTCTCTATTTCTCCAGATGTCAACGACCCTGGTTTTAGAGCCGTTACATGGGATGAAATGGTTCTTGCTTATAAAGAACAAACGACAGCTCTTATTGACGGAGGTATTGACATAGTGCTGGTCGAAACTATTTTTGACACCCTAAATGCGAAAGCCTGTTTATACGCAATTGATGAAGTTTTTGAAGAAAAGGGGATTAAACTCCCTATAATGGTTTCTGGAACAATCACAGATGCTTCTGGTAGAACATTAAGTGGGCAAACAGCAGACGCCTTTGTTACATCTGTTTCACACATAGATTTATTATCTGTTGGACTTAACTGTGCTTTAGGAGCGAATATGATGAAACCATATTTAGAGATTATTTCAAAAAACACGAAATTTAGCGTTAGTGCTCATCCAAATGCTGGATTGCCTAATGAATTTGGAGAATATGATGAAACACCAGAGGACATGACTGCGCAAATAAAAGAATTTCTTGATGGGAATCTAATAAACATTATTGGAGGATGCTGCGGAACAACTCCTGCACATATTAAGGCAATTTCAGATTTAGCATCTGAATATAAACCTAGAAAGATAGATTAAATGAGTTTACATCCGGATTACAAAGGGAAATACAAGTATAAATGGAACAATGTTCCTTATATGAGATTGAGTGGACTGGAGCCCCTTATTATTACTCCTGAGATGAACTTTATTAATGTTGGAGAAAGAACCAATGTAACAGGATCAAGGAAATTCTTACGCCTTATCAAAGAGGAACAATTTGATGAAGCTTTGGCTATTGCTCGCGAGCAAGTTGAAGGTGGGGCCCAAGTGATTGATATCAACATGGATGAAGGAATGATCGATGGAGTTGAATCAATGACTAAATTCCTAAACCTTATTGCTGCTGAACCAGATATAGCTAGAGTACCCATTATGATAGACTCTTCTAAATGGGAAATTATTGAAGCTGGTTTAAAATGTGCTCAAGGTAAATGCGTAGTTAATTCTATCTCATTAAAAGGAGGTGAAGAAGAATTTATTCAGCAGGCAAAAAAAATTAAGCGATACGGAGCAGCTACCATTGTAATGGCTTTTGATGAAGTTGGACAAGCAGACACCTATGATAGAAGAATTGAAATCGTTCAGAGAAGCTATAATGTATTAGTTGGACCTAAAGTTGGATTTGCTCCTCAAGATATCATTTTTGATTTAAATATATTTCCTGTTGCTACTGGAATCGAAGAACATAGAACCAATGCTTTAGATTTTATCCAGGCGACAAGATGGGTACGTGAAAACTTACCAGGAGCTCATGTAAGCGGGGGTGTATCAAATGTTTCATTTTCTTTTAGAGGGAACAATCCCGTTCGAGAAGCAATGCACTCTGCTTTTCTCTATCATGCTATCCATGACGGTATGGACATGGGGATTGTAAATCCAAGCATGCTAGAAGTTTACGACGATATCCCTGTTGATTTATTAGAACGTGTTGAGGATGTTCTTTTAAATAGAAGAGAGGACGCAACAGAAAGATTACTAGAATTTGCTGAAACTGTAATAGGAACTGCAAAAGAAAAAGTTGTTGACAATGCATGGAGAGACCAGCCTATAGCTAAAAGGTTGGAACATGCTCTTGTTAAAGGCATCACAGACTATATTGATGAAGATGTAGAAGAAGCTCGTCAGGCTCACGAAAAACCACTTCATGTCATAGAAGGTCCCCTGATGGATGGAATGAATGTAGTGGGAGATTTATTTGGCTCTGGGAAAATGTTCTTACCTCAAGTTGTTAAATCGGCTCGAGTAATGAAGAAAGCAGTTGCATACCTATTTCCTTTCTTAGAAGAAGAAAAAGAAGAAGGGTCATCAGCAGGAAAAATCCTTTTAGCTACAGTAAAAGGGGATGTACATGATATTGGAAAAAACATTGTAGGTGTCGTTTTAGGTTGTAATGGGTATGAAATTATCGATATTGGAGTAATGGTTCCTTCGGATAAAATATTAGCGGCTGCAAAAGAACACAATGTGGACATAATAGGATTAAGCGGATTAATCACTCCTTCTCTTGACGAAATGATTACTGTTGCCAAGGAAATGGAAAAAAATGGAATGAAAATTCCATTATTGATTGGTGGTGCTACAACCTCTAAAATTCATACCGCAGTAAAAATTGAAGAGCATTACAAAGGTGGGCAAACCGTATATGTACTTGATGCATCTAGATCAGTTACTGTTGCTACCAAATTATTAGGAGAAGAAAAAGATAATTATATTCAGGATATTCAGAAGGAGTATTCAAAAATGCGTGAACATCATAAAAACAGAAAAGCTTCCAAGAAGAAAATTTCCTGGGAGGATGCAAAAGCCAACCGCCAGCAAACAAAATGGAGCCAAGATATAGTTAAGACTCCAAATTTCATAGGAGTTAAATTATTTGATACTGTCTCGTTACAAGAAATTAGAGACTATATTGATTGGACACCTTTCTTTCAAACCTGGGATTTACACGGTAGATATCCTAATATTTTAGAAGACAAAATTGTAGGCAAAGAAGCCAAAAAACTTCTTTCCGATGCCCTTAAAATGTTGGATACACTCATAGCTGAAAAATGGTTAGACAATAAAGCTGTTGTGGGCATTTGGCCAGCAAATGCTGTTGGAGAGGATATTGAAGTGTATACAGACGAATCAAGAAATGAAGTAGCTGATAAATTCTATACTATCCGCCAACAACAGAAGAAGAAAGAAGGTTTGCCGAACCATTCATTAGTAGATTTTGTTGCGCCAAAAGAATCTGGAGTAAAAGACTACGTTGGAGGATTTGTTATTACTGCTGGTATTGGTATTGAAAAGCATGTTGAAGGTTTTGAAGCCGATCATGACGACTATAATTCTATAATGCTAAAGGCCTTAGCGGATAGATTTGCGGAAGCATTCACAGAATTAATGCATGAAAAAGTAAGAAAAGAAATTTGGGGATA
>JBJKXR010000008.1:0-47084 GCA_045561495.1 Flavobacteriales bacterium
AAGCCAACCGATGTTTTAGATGCTTAAATTAATACCCTGATCCAATTAAAGGGACCTCTTCGTAATCACTTCCTGAGATATCCGATGTAATTCCTCTTTCCTCAAAAACATCAATTCCAAAAAGTCCTGAAGAATATTTTATTTCTAAATAACCTTTGTTAGTGATTGCGGAAATGTTTTTCAATTCAAACCATCTGTGATCTATTTCTTCAGGGTTTTTATTGTTTTCCAAGGTGTAAACAACTCCGTTGTATGAACCAGCCCGATAATGCGGGTCTCTTCCGCCAAACTTATAGTGTTCTGAATGTGTTTCTGTTGATCTACCGGCAAAATTCAACATTAACATTAATCCGGTTATGAAAACTCCTCCGCCGAAAAAGTTTAAAAGAATGTAAAAAACTGAGCCTATTTCAGATAGTAAAGTTTTTCCTTTTTTGTTCTTTTTTAACCCTATTGGGAGGATTGCTAAATTAATTACTATACCCGCTGTTAAAATTATCTTCGTGAGTGTTGAAAATGTAATTATATGATCAGGAAAAAAATAAACAATCATAAAAACACCAAACAATATTCCGATGAATGATACGGATAAATAAATGTCAAACAGTTTGTTCTTTTTTATTTGATTCTTCTTGTTCACAGGTTTTCTTACACCATTATTTGGCCTTTTAGCTGTTCTTTTTACAGAGTTTGGAGAAGCTTTTCTAATAGGTTTTTTAACTGTTCTTTTGGTAGGTGAAGTTTTCTGGCTCATTTGGTTGGGATTTTTATGCAAATATAGGTGCCGTTAATATAATTTAAAAATTAAATTAAATCATTTTTTTATTTTTTTAAACAAAGCAACCGTTGTAAAAAAATACGTCTGTGTATTGTGTTGGTGATAAAAGCCAATAATTGTTCTTGCTAGTTATGATTACCCTTGCGTTCCTCCCCAGTTACGCAAGGGTTTTCTGTTTTTAGGAGAGTGTGAGGTTTTGAATAAAGTGTTTTTATGAAGCGGACTGTTCCTCAATTGCTTCGAGAATTTTATTACAACAGTCAATAGCAGTTTTTTCGTCGAGGTTTAAAGGAGGGGAGATTCTAAGGCATTTGTCGTTAAAAAGAAACCAGTCGGTAATGACTCCTTTTTGAACGCATTTTTTGATTACCCCAAAATTAAAAGCTTGGTTTTTAAATTCAACACATAGAAAAAATCCAATTCCTCTTGTTTCAATTATTTCAGGATGTTTAAGGTGTTTTAAGAAAACAGGAGAAAGTTTTTTTACGTTTTCCGTTAATTTATTCTCTTCTATTTCTTGTAAACAAGCTAAGCTAGCGGCGCAGGAAACCGCATTGCCTCCAAAGGTGGTGATGTGACCAAGAACAGGATTGCGTGTTAGCGTTTGCATGATTTCCTTTTTAGAAACAAATGCTCCTATTGGCATTCCTCCGCCCATACCTTTCGCAAGGGTAATGATGTCTGGTGTGATTCCGTGTTGCTCAAAACCAAATAGTTTACCTGTTCTTCCAAAGCCAGTTTGAATTTCATCAACAATCATTAAGACACCAACCTCATTGCATTTTTCTCTTACGGCTTGTATGTATCCTTGTTCGGGAAGTATGATTCCTGCCTCGGCTTGAAACGCTTCAATTACTATTGCGGCTGTGTTTGTAGTTATAAGTTGAATATCCTCGAAGTTGTTGTATTCAATTAATCGGGTTTGAGGTAGGAGTGGGCGAAAGTTGTTCTTAAAATCCTCATTTCCCATTATGCTTAATGCCCCGTGTGAGCTTCCGTGATAGGCGTTTTTACAGGATATTATTTCAGTTCTCTTAGTGTATCTTTTGGCTAATTTTAGCGCGCCTTCAATTGCTTCGCTACCAGAATTGACAAAGTATACGTTGTTTAATGTTTTGGGAAGCTGGTTACAAATTGCTTCAGCCAATTTATTTTGAGGTGTTTGAACGTATTCTCCATAAACCATAAGGTGCATGTATTTTTCACTTTGCTCTTGAATAGCTTTAACAACTCTTGGATTGCAATGCCCTACATTTGAAACGGAGATCCCAGAAATTAAATCAACGTATTTCTTTCCTTCAGAATCAATCAAATGAACGCCTTCTGCTTTTTCAATATGCAAATCCATAGGCTCGGGAGAGGTTTGGGCGATGTAGGAGTAAAAAAGTTCTCTTTGTGAAATCATACTTTACAATTGGGATAATAAAGTTAATTCTAAATTTATGTTATTGGGCTTTTGCGGTTAAGGAAATGCATAAAAAAAGCCCCGCTTTAGGCAGGGCTTTCAATTTTCAAATGGATTTATTTACTCAGCAGCGTCTTCATCTTCTTTTTTTGCTGCTTTTTTCTTTGCTTTGGTTACTTTCATTTTGATTTCAGAATTTTTTTCATCGAAATCAACTTTCACAGTATCTCCTTCAGACAATTTAGAGGTTAATATTTCCTCAGCAAGAGCGTCTTCTAAATATTTCTGAATGGCTCTTTTTAATGGGCGAGCTCCATATTCTTTATCGTATCCTTTATTAGCAATATAATCTTTCGCTTCATTGGTTAATTGGATTTTAAATCCTAAATCATCAACTCTTGAGAATAATTTAGCGAGTTCAATATCGATAATTTTATGGATGTCATCTTTGCTTAATGAGTTGAATAAGATAACGTCATCAATTCTGTTTAAGAATTCAGGAGCAAAGGATTTTTTTAATGCATTTGTAATAACACTCTTTGCGTGTTCATCTGCTGCAGATAGTTTCGCTGAAGTATTAAACCCAACACCTGTTCCAAATTCTTTTAGTTTTCTGGTACCTACATTGGAGGTCATGATAATCACGCAGTTTCTAAAATCAACTTTTCGGCCTAGTGAATCTGTAATGTGTCCTTCATCTAGGGCTTGTAGTAAAAGATTGAAAACATCTGGGTGAGCTTTTTCAATTTCATCTAAGAGTATAATTGAGTAGGGCTTGCGTCTAACTTTTTCCGTTAATTGACCTCCTTCTTCATAACCTACATAGCCTGGAGGAGCTCCAACCAATCTTGAAATAGCAAATTTTTCCATGTATTCACTCATGTCAATTCGGATAAGTGAATCTTCACTGTCAAACATGAATTTTGCCAGTTCTTTTGTTAGTTGTGTTTTACCAACCCCCGTTGGGCCAAGGAAAATAAATGATCCAATTGGTTTGTTTGGGTCTTTTAAACCAACTCTATTTCTTTGAATGGCTTTAACGACTTTTCCAATAGCATCATTTTGTCCGATAACTCTACCTTCTAAAACCTCAGCCATTTTGGCTAATCTTCCTTGCTCTTTTTCAGCTACTCTTTGAGTAGGAATTCCAGTCATCATAGCAATAACTTCTGCAACATCTTCTTCGCTTACAGTTTCTCTATGGTCTTTAATTTCTTCTTCCCATTTAGACTTCGCTGCGTCAAGTTTTTCATTGAGTTGTCTTTCGGAGTCTCTTAATCTAGCTGCTTCCTCATATTTTTGAGATTTTACAACGTGGTTCTTTTCTTCTTTAACATTTTCAATGTCCTTCTCAATTTGAATAATTTCTACAGGAACATTTATGTTGGTGATGTGTACTCTTGATCCTGCCTCATCTAGGGCATCTAACGCTTTGTCTGGCAAATGGCGGTCGGTGATGAATCGGTTGGTCATTTTAACACAAGCATCTATGGCTTCTGGAGTGTAATTTACATTGTGGTGATCTTCGTATCGGCTTTTTACGTTGTTTAAGATTTCAACAGTCTCTTCTATGGACGTAGGTTCAACAAGTACTTTTTGAAATCTTCTTTCTAAGGCTCCGTCTTTTTCAATGTATTGTCTAAACTCATCTAAGGTTGTAGCGCCAATACATTGTACTTCTCCTCTTGCCAAAGCAGGCTTGAACATATTTGAAGCATCAAGTGAGCCGGAGGCTCCACCTGCGCCAATTATGGTGTGTACTTCATCGATGAAAAGAATGATTTCAGAAGATTTTTCCAATTCATTCATTACAGCCTTCATTCTTTCTTCGAACTGTCCTCTGTATTTTGTGCCTGCAACCAATGAAGCTAAATCTAAGGTTACGATTCTTTTGCCAAATAAAACGCGAGAAACTTTTCTTTGAACAATTCTTAAAGCTAAACCTTCTGCTATTGCAGATTTTCCAACACCTGGTTCACCAATTAGAATAGGGTTGTTCTTTTTTCTACGAGATAATATTTGAGAAACCCTTTCGATTTCTCCAGAACGGCCTACAATGGGGTCTAGCTTTCCATCTATAGCCATTTGTGTTAAATCTCTACCGAAATTATCCAACACAGGTGTTTTACTTTTGCTTTCTCCCGGTTTTTTTGGAGATTGTGAACCACCACCACCTGAACCTTCATTTCCTAAAGCATCATTGGGGTCATCTTCAGCTGGTCCTCCTGGGAATTCTGATTTTGGGTCTGTTTCTTCTTCAATCATATCCATTTCCTTTTTCACAGTTTCATAATCAACATTGAATTCTTCGAATACAGTAGTGATTACGTTGTCATCATCTTTTAATATACTTAGCAATAAGTGTTCCGTTCCAATCAAGGTGCTCTTAAAAAGCTTTGCTTCCAAGTAAGTAATCTTTAATGCCCTTTCTGCTTGTTTTACTAATGGAATGTTTCCGCTTTGGTTAAAGTTGTTTGATTTGGGCTTGATTTCACTTTCAACAGCTTTTCGAACGTCTTGCAGGTTGACATTGATAGCTTTCAATATTTTTATTGCATTTCCTTCTCCTTCTCTTAAAATACCAAGAAATAAATGCTCAACACCAATATAGTCGTGGCCTAGTCTTAGAGCTTCCTCGCGACTGTAGGTTATTACATCTTTTACTCTTGGTGAAAACTTAGCTTCCATACGCTTCTATTTATCTATTTACTAAACTAATGAAATTAAAGTTAAAGTAGGTCTTTTAATATACTAACGTGACAATTTTTTGGTTTGTTCTCAAAAAGTGCTCTTATTAACAAAATTTTGTTTGAAATTCCTTTGTGTGTAAGGGTTTTTAACGGTTCTTATTTGTTATATTAGCTCTCTTGTATGTGTGCGAAAAAAAGCATGCGCAAATAAAGATAATTAATTCACAATTTCACTAGCAAAACATGGCTGAAGGAGAAAGAATAGTAAAAGTCGATATCGGAGAAACAATGAAAGCAGCATACATCGATTATTCGATGTCTGTGATTGTATCAAGAGCATTGCCGGATGTAAGAGATGGTTTAAAGCCAGTACACCGAAGAGTGCTTTATGGTATGATGGATTTAGGTGTGTATTCAAATCGAGCACACAAGAAATCAGCAAGAATTGTCGGGGAAGTATTGGGGAAATATCATCCGCATGGTGACTCATCTGTATATGACACGATGGTCCGTATGGCACAAAGCTGGAGTTTGCGCTACCCTTTGGTTGATGGGCAAGGTAACTTTGGTTCAGTTGACGGTGATAGCCCTGCTGCTATGCGGTATACGGAGGCCAAGCTTAAAAAAATTGCTGAGGAAACGTTAAGAGATATTGATAAAGATACGGTTGAACATGAGTTGAACTTTGATGATACCATCATGGAGCCAACAGTTTTGCCAACTGTAATCCCAAATTTACTACTGAATGGTGCAAGTGGTATCGCTGTAGGTATGGCTACCAACATGGCGCCACATAACTTGACAGAGGTTGTTGATGGTATTATTGCTTATATCAATAATAAAGATATTGAGATTCCAGAGTTGATGCAGCACATCAAGGCGCCTGATTTTCCAACAGGTGGAACCATTTATGGTTATGAAGGTGTTAAAGATGCTTTTGAGACGGGAAGAGGTAGAGTTGTTATTAGAGCAAAAGCAGAGATTGAAGTTACCAAAACAGGAAAAGAAAGAATTATTGTTACCGAGATTCCGTATTTAGTGAATAAGGCAGAAATGATTAAGAAAACTGCTGATTTGGTTAACGACAAAAAAATAGAGGGGATTTCCGATATCCGAGATGAGTCGGATAGAAATGGAATGAGAATTGTATACGAGATAAAGACGAATGCAATCACCAATGTTGTGTTGAATAAATTGTATAAATATACTCAGCTACAGTCCTCATTTTCAGTAAATAACATAGCTTTGGTTAAAGGTCGTCCTGAAGCCCTTAACTTGAAGGATATGATTGTGCATTTTGTAGATCATAGATTGGAAGTTATCGTAAGACGAACAAAGTTTGATCTTAAAAAAGCAGAGGAAAGAGCGCATATACTAGAGGGTTTAATTATTGCTTCCGATAATATCGATGAAGTAATCAAGCTAATTAGAGCGTCTAAATCTCCTGACGAAGCAAGGGAGAAATTAATTACTCGTTTTGAACTTTCTGAAATTCAAGCAAGAGCGATTGTTGAAATGAGGCTACGTCAGTTGACTGGTCTCGAGCAAGACAAGTTAAGGGCTGAGTACGAAGAGATTAAGAAAACTATTGATGATTTAAAAGATATTCTTGAGAACGAATCAAGGCGATTTAATATCATAATAGAAGAGTTGACAGAAGTTCGAGAAAAGTATGGTG
Organism: Flavobacteriales bacterium; assembly: GCA_045561495.1. Taxonomy (GTDB): domain Bacteria; phylum Bacteroidota; class Bacteroidia; order Flavobacteriales_C. The sequence continues at coordinate 6,552 of JBJKXR010000008.1, forward strand.
ATGAAAGACGGTCTTTAATTAATTTTGCAGGGGGTAATTTCCGTATTGAGGATATTATTCCTGATAATGAAGTTGTAGTTACCATTTCTCATTTAGGATATATCAAACGTACAGAATTAAGTGAATACAAAACTCAAAATAGAGGAGGTGTTGGTTCTAGAGGTTCTGCAACAAGAAATGAAGATTTCCTTGAAAATTTATTTTATGCTACAAACCATAACTGGCTGTTAGTATTTACTCAAAAAGGAAAATGTTTCTGGATGAGGGTATTTGATGTGCCAGAAGGAAATAAAACTGCAAAAGGTCGTGCGATTCAAAATCTTATAAATATTGAACGCGATGATAAGGTAATGGCCTACATAAATGTTAAGGACCTTAAGGATGAAGAGTATGTTAAAAATAACTTCATAATTATGTGTACTAAAAATGGGGTTATAAAAAAGACATCACTAGAAGCTTATTCTCGTCCTAGAACTAACGGTATAAATGCAATCAATGTTCGTGAAGATGACCAATTGTTAGAGGCGAAGTTAACCAATGGTGAAAACGAAATTCTAATGGCCTTAAAATCGGGTAGGTGTATTCGATTCCCAGAGGGTAAAGTTAGACCTATGGGAAGAACTGCTACAGGAGTGAGAGGGATTACCTTGAGTGGACCTAAAGATGAAGTAGTTGGTATGGTTTGCATTGATCGACCTGGGGAAGAAACAGTTTTAGTTGTATCAGAAAATGGATACGGTAAACGAACGTACTTAAATGACCCAGAAGATGGTGAAGCCGTATACAGAATAACCAATAGAGGAGGAAAGGGTGTTAAAACACTTAATGTAACAGACAAAACAGGTGACCTTATTTCTATTAAATCAGTTACTAATGAGCACGACTTGATGATTATTAACAAGTCTGGGATTGCTATTCGAATGGTTGTTGAGAATATGCGTGTTATGGGTAGAGCAACTCAAGGTGTTAAGTTGATTAATTTGAAAGGAAAAGATCAAATTGCTGCAGTTGCTAAAGTGCCAACATCAAAAGATGAGGAGGTTCCGTCGGAAGGTGATGAAGAATCATTGGAAGGAGATGCTCTTAACGAAGCTACTGAATTAGAGTAGAGAACGAAAAATTAATTTTTAAAACCCTGCCGTTTGGTGGGGTTTTTTTGTAGATTGTACTTCAGTATTAATATGATGACTTCCTTGTAAATGAATCGAGTTGGTATTACGATACTTTTCTCCATAGTTATTTGTATTACAAATGCTCAAGATATTCATTTTACACAATGGATGCACGCTCCTCATACGTATTCGCCATCTTCAATTGGTGATTTTGATGGAGAATATCGCTTTCATGGTAATTACAGAAATCAATGGTCTTCGGTAACGGTTCCTTTTACCACATTTTCTGGTATGCTTGAATCCAATACATTTGATAACTATATTAAAGGTTTTTCAAGCGCTGCAGGTCTGGTGTATGATGTATCGGGAGATTCCAAGTTTTCAACCACTCATTTAAATTTAGGATTGGGATATAAGGTTGATTTACCAGATTCAAATGGTGTTTTTCGATTTGGTTTTTTACCTACCGCAACCCAGAAAAAAATTGATGTAAATGCGTTGAAGTTTGACAACCAATACAATGGGTATTATTTCGATGGGAATTTATCTACAGGAGAGAATTTGCCTAGGTTGTCAAGATGGTACTTTGATTTTGCTTTAGGCGCTGAATATTCAAAATACATCAATGATAAATTTAAGTTGAGGTCCAGTTTTGCTGTTTACAACATACTTTCACCACAGCAAAGTTTTTTTAACAATAACGATATACGACTGGATAGAAGATATAGCTTTCAGGTAAATGCTGCTTATCAATTGAGTGAAAAAGTTTTGATTAAACCTGGAATACAATTTTCCAATCAGGGAATGTATTATTCAGTAAACTTTGGTGGAATTGTAGAGTATGATTTAAGCAAAACTATTTATTTTAAGCAAATGATTTTTGCTGGTGCATATTTTAGAGCGGTGGATAGTGGTGACTTAATCGTTGGTTTGAATTATGAGGATTGGAAAGTGGGTGTTAGTTATGATATAAATTATTCAGGTTTGGTTCCTGCGTCCAATTATCGAGGAGGTGTTGAGTTGGCCGTTATATACATAATACCTAATGAAATTATACGTCCTAAATATAAAGTTTGTCCAGATTATTAATGAGAAATTTAGTGGTATTCATATTTGTTATTGGTTCGCTTAATCTTATTGGGCAGGCTAGAGTTTGGTCGAGTTTTGGCGATAAAGCCTTAAAGGAGGGCGATAATTATGGTGCATCAAGATTTTATTTGAAGGCGTGGGAAGAGGATTCAACTTTTAATGGTTTGGTTTACAAATTGGGTATTGCTTTCAAGGGGTACCATAACAATAAAAAAGCGTTGTTATATTTTAATAAAATTGAAAATAATAAAGCATTGCAAATTAAGCATCCCGATTATCTTTTTCAATTAGCATTGTTATACAAGGCTACTGGGGAATATAATCTGTCCAGAGATTATTTTGAAAAATTTTATAGAGGGAAGGGAGGTTTTGGTTCCTATCCTTATTTAAAGGCAAAAAATGAGCTAGAAGTACATGATAATATTGTTGGCCTTTTAAGAGATACATCTGATGTTGTTCTTAGGAATTTGGGCGATAATATTAATACCGGTGTTGCCGAATACTATCCAGTATGGCTAAATGATTCTACTATTTTATATAGCTCTTTGAAAGCATTTGATGTTACAAAAGAGGGGGTGATTAGAGATGAATCTTATGTTGTTCAGTTATACATAGGGTATAGGCAAGATTCTATTTGGTTTGCAGGTGATGCTATACTTTCTAAAAATCTTGTTGAGGTATCTTTTACGGATGGAAGTTTTGATGAAAATGGTGATTTTTATTTTGCAAAACAATTGGAGAATTCAAATTATCAATTGGCCAAAACTAAATTGATTCTAAAAAAATCTATTTCAGAAAAAAACAAAACAAAGTATTCATTACGAATGGATTCTGTGAAATCTGTTTTTAAAGACCAAAAGAATAATGAGTTTAACTATCGAAATCCATTTGTTTTTAATTCAAAGGGGAAAAAATATATGTTGTTCTCATCCAATAAATCTGGAGGAAGAGGAAAAATGGATTTATGGTATTCTGAGAATAGTCAAGGGTCTTGGGGAGAACCCAAGAATTTAGGGCCAAACATAAACTCTCCTGGAGATGAGGTAGGTCCAAATTACGATGTAAATAGAAATCGATTTTATTTTTCCTCTAATTGGCATTATGGTTTGGGTGGTTTTGATTTGTTTGAGGCAAAAGGATTCTGGAAACGGCCAACATCTGTTGTTAATATGGGGATTCCCTTTAATTCAAGTTTAAATGATTTGTATATAGCGCCTTTAGATTCGTTATATGGACTGTTTACATCTTCAAGAATTGGTTCTAGAACCAGTAAGGATGCTGTTTGCTGTAATGATTTATATGAATACCAAACAGTTGTACCTAAGGTGGATAGCGCTTTACTAAAAATAACAGATGTGCTTTCTCGTGATTCAATTATGAAGAGGTTGCAGCGTTTGGTGGAGGAGTTTCACGTAACACTTTATTTTCATAATGACCGACCAAATCCCGATAGCCGGGATACAATTACACCGTATTCTTATTTGGAGACTTATAGTGCTTATTTGGATAGTATGCCTACCTATTATGTTCGAAATACTTTAGGGAAATCAGGACAAGATTCGATTGCGGCTTACAAAAAAATAAATGATTTTTTTGATGAATATGTGCATAAAGGTCTAGAAGACTTAAGGGTTTTTTCAAAGGAGCTTCTAAAGGAGTTGGATATGGGTAATAAGATTTTATTATCGGTTAAAGGGTATGCTTCTCCATTAGCAAAGTCTGATTATAATGTTAATCTTACTAAGCGAAGAATTAGTAGCTTACAAAATTATTTGAGGAATTATCCAAATAATGCATTTTCAAAGTATTTAGATGGAGCTGCCGAAAATGGTGGCTTTTTGAGAATTAAGAAAGTTCCATTTGGAGAGTTTAAGTCAGATTCTTTGGTAAGCGATAATTATTTCGACACAAAGAAGTCTGTGTATAGTAAAGAAGCGTCTTTGGAGCGCAGAGTGGAAATAATTAATTTAACTTTGCTTGAAGAAGACTCTCTATCACAAAAAAGCTTGTTGATTGACTTAGATTCCTCCACAACGATTTTTAATTTGGGGGTTTTGGATACGGCTGTTTTCAATTGGAGTTTTCAATTGGAAAACAAATCTGGTAAAATGTTTAAGATTGTTGATGTTGATGGAGGGTGTGGCTGCTTGCGTCCGCAAAGTAAGGTTGTGGATGTTTCTCCAAAACAATCTGAAATTTTAGAAGTGCAAGTTGATTTGTCAAAATATGAAGGCAAGTTGGGTAGAAGGATAGAACTTATTTTAGAAGATGGTTCAAAAAAATCAATAATTCTTCTAATGGAACTTCAAAAGAAATAAGCAATCCATTTATTTTGATACAATCAATAAAAAAGGTAATTATCAATTGAGTGATTAATAAACTCTATTGTTATATTTGCTTTGATTAAAAAATCAAAATTGTTATGCCAAACGGAATTTTAAAAGGAAAAAAAGGAATCATTTTCGGAGCTTTAGATCAAAACTCTATTGCTTGGAAAGTTGCAGAGCAAGCAGCAGCTGAGGGAGCTGAGTTTGTTTTAACTAATGCTCCAATTGCATTAAGAATGGGGGCTATTAACGAATTAGCAGAAAAAACGAATTCAAAGGTAATCCCAGCGGACGCCACGTCAAATGATGATTTAGAGAATCTCTTTACTGAAGCTCAAGAGTTTTTGGGTGGGAAAGTAGATTTTGTACTGCATTCCATTGGAATGTCTCCAAATGTTCGAAAGAAGAAACACTATACAGACTTAAATTATGATTTTTATCATAAAACATTAGATATTTCAGCGCTATCATTCCATAGGGTTCTGGCTACAGCAAAAAAATTGGATGCTATTAATGAATGGGGGTCAGTTGTTGGCTTATCTTATATAGCTGCTCAAAGGACTTTCCCGGATTATTCAGACATGGCAGAGGCCAAATCTGTTTTAGAGTCAATTGCCAGAAGTTTTGGTTATCACTACGGAAGTGTTAAAAAGGTAAGGATAAATACAATTTCTCAGTCGCCAACCATGACAACTGCTGGTAAAGGAATTAAAGGATTTAATGGGTTTTTCAATTACGCCAATGAAATGTCTCCATTAGGTAATGCTCCGTCTGAAGATTGTGCAAATTATATTCTTTCTTTATTTTCAGACTATACAAAGTATGTAACTATGCAAAATTTATTTCATGACGGAGGGTTTTCTAATACGGGAGTTTCTCAAGTGGTTATGGATAAATTTGAAGATTAGAAATATAAGATTATTTTCTTTTGTTAAGAGCCTTGTCTATTGATAAGGCTCTTTTGTTTTAGCAGAATCTTTTTTTAGTATTTATATAGGATAACTAAACCTTAAAAAAGAAGCGTGTTTTCATAAAAAAGCCTCATTCTTAAGAATGAGGCTTTTTTAATTTTTTATGTTGAAGATGAGTCTATTTCACTGCCTCAACAACTGCTTTGAAAGCTTCTGGATTGTTCATCGCTAGGTCAGCTAAAACTTTTCTGTTTAACTCAATTCCTTTTGCGCTAACTTTTCCCATGAACTCTGAGTAGGACAAACCGTGTTGTCTTACACCAGCATTAATTCTTTGAATCCAAAGAGCTCTAAATGTTCTCTTTTTGTTTTTTCTGTCTCTGTACGCATAGGTAAGTCCTTTTTCTACTGCGTTTTTAGAAACTGTCCACACGTTTTTTCTTCTACCAAAGTATCCTTTGGCTAATTTCATCGTGTTTTTTCTTCTTGCTCTACTCGCTACCGAGTTTACCGATCTTGGCATAATTTTTAGTTTTTTGGTGGTTAGTGGCTTTCGCTCTTTTTTTACTAAACACCGGGTTCAACAAACAACCAATTAAAAAATTGAATAATTAACTCTTAATATTGATTATTTTCCAATAGTCAACATTGCCTTAACGGAACCTTCATTGGTTTCATGAACCAATCCAGATTTAGTTAAGTTTCTTTTCTGCTTTGTCCCTTTCTTTGTTAAGATGTGGGATTTAAAAGCATGCTTTCTTTTGATTTTTCCAGAGCCAGTTAATTTGAATCTCTTCTTTGCACTGGACTTCGTTTTCATCTTAGGCATACAAATATATATTAATTAATAAAAAATTACTTTTTCGGAGCTTTAGGGGCCAACATCATATTCATCTTTTTCCCTTCCATCTTAGGCAGTACTTCTACTTTTCCTAATGCTTCAAGCTCTTGGGCAAATTTTAACAATAAAATTTCCCCTCTGTCCTTAAATACTATTGTTCTTCCTTTGAAGAAAACATAAGCTTTCACTTTTGATCCTTCTTCTAAGAACTTCTTTGCGTGGTTCAGTTTGAAATTGAAATCATGCTCATCTGTGTTTGGACCAAACCGAATTTCTTTAACAACAACTTTAACCGTTTTCGATTTAATTTCTTTTTGTTTCTTTTTCTGCTGATAAAGAAACTTTTTATAATCGATGATCCTACATACGGGAGGAACAGCTTTAGGGGAAATTTCAACCAAATCCAAATCTTGATCCTGGGCTAATTTTAGTGCTTCTGGTGTTTCGTAAACTCCTTGTTCTACATTTTCACCAACTAAACGAACCTCAGTAGCTTTGATGTTAAGATTAATTTTGTGCGGATCTTCCTTTTTAAAGGGTCTTCGCCCTCTGTTTCCTTTTCTTCTAGGATTCATTAATTTTATTTACTTTTTTAAATCGTTATTTATTTCTTTGTTTATGTATTCTACAAATTCAAAATTGGTCATTCTTTCCAGTTCTCCTTCGCCGTGTTTCCTTGCAGATACTGACCCTGTAGTAGTTTCCTGCTCTCCAAGTACAATCATATAAGGAACTTTTTTAACTTCTGCATCCCTTATTTTCTTGCTAACACGTTCGCTTCTTTCATCAACAAAACCGCGAATATCGGAATTATTTAGGAAAGATAAAAGCTCTTTTGCTGCTTCGTTGTATTTATCGCTTACTGGAAGTATAGCTATTTGCTCGGGAGATAGCCATAATGGGAACTTTCCGGCGACGTGTTCAATGAGAATTGCGCAAAATCTTTCCAAAGAACCAAAGGGTGCTCGATGAATCATAACAGGTTGGTGTTTTTGGTCATCTTTACCTGTGTATTCTAGCTCGAAACGCTCTGGTAGATTGTAGTCAACTTGGATGGTTCCAAGTTGCCATTTTCGTCCGATAGCATCTTTTACCATGAAATCTAATTTAGGACCATAAAAAGCTGCTTCACCATATTCAATAACGGTTTTTAATCCACTTTTTTCTGTGGATTTAATAATCGCATTTTCTGCAAGTTCCCAGTTTTTATCTGACCCAATATACTTTTCTTTATTTTCACGGTCTCTTAAGGAAATTTGCGCTACATAATCATTGAAGCCAAATACTTTAAAAACGTATTGCACCAATTCAATTACTTTTTCAAACTCATCATTTAATTGATCAGGTCTGCAAAAAATATGAGCGTCGTCTTGCGTAAAACCTCTTACACGGGTTAGTCCATGCAGCTCGCCAGATTGTTCGTATCGATATACGGTTCCAAATTCAGCATATCGAATTGGTAAATCCTTATACGATTTTGGCGTTGCTTTATATATTTCACAATGGTGTGGGCAATTCATAGGTTTTAGTAAAAACTCTTCGTCTTCCGCTGGCGTAAGGATAGGTTGAAAGGAGTCTTCACCATATTTTTCATAATGACCCGAACACACATACAATTCTTTGTTTCCGATATGCGGGCTTACTACAGGTAGATATCCTGCTTTTTGCTGTACCTTTTTCAGGAACCCTTCTAAACGCTCTTTAAGTTGAGCACCTTTTGGTAGCCAAAGAGGTAAACCTTGCCCGACTCTTTGTGAAAAGGTGAACAATCCCAATTCTTTACCAAGCTTTCGATGGTCACGTTTTTTTGCCTCTTCAACTCTGTGGAGGTATTCTTTAAGTTCTTTGGCTTTAGGGAAAGTGATTCCGTATAAACGAGTAAGTTGTTGACGGTTCTCGTCTCCTCTCCAATATGCACCAGCTGTACTTGTTATTTTTACAGCCTTAATGCTACCAGTGTTTGGAATATGAGGACCTCTACACAAGTCGGTAAATTCTCCTTGAGTATAAAAGGTGATTTCGCCATCATCTAAACCTTCTAAAAGCTCCAGCTTATATTCATCGTTTTTTTCTTTAAAGTAAGCTATAGCTTCCTCTTTAGAGACTTCCTTGCGTATGTAGTCGTTTTTTTGACGAGCCAAATCTAACATTTTGTCTTCAATTTTTTTAAAGTCATTGTCAGAAATCGTTTTTCCTCCTAAGTCAATATCGTAATAGAAACCGTTTTCAATTGGCGGACCAATAGCGAATTTTGTTTCTGGATAAAAGTATTGAATTGCTTCTGCCATTAGGTGGGCAGAAGAGTGCCACATGGTTTCTTTACCATTTTCGTCATTCCAGGTTAATAATTTAACTTGTGAACTTTTGGTAATCGGACGGTTGGAGTCCCAAACTTCACCGTTTACTTCAGCAGAAAGAACATTTCTAGCAAGTCCTTCGCTTATACTTAAAGCTACTTCATGTGCTGTAACTCCTGATTCGTATTTGCGAACACTTCCATCTGGTAGAGTAATATCAATCATTTTGGCATGTTTTAATCTGAGCGCAAAATTAGTATAAAATTGTTTTCTCTTACAGAGATTGTGTAAATAAAAAATCCCTAGATAAAATCTAGGGATTCGGTAAAGAATCTTTTGAGTTCTTTACATATTTGGGTATTAATTCTTCTTTGGGGAAAAAAGAAGTCATGTAAACATAAAGATTACTAGCGTATGGAATAAATACATTTTTAGATGTAACATCTTTTTTGATTTTACAGTTAACACCTTAAGTAATTGTTTTTAAGGTTTTTAAATTTGTTAGTTCCTCTTTTTAAATTGTATATTTGGTTTTTTATTTCAAGAAATGTTTTTTTAAAGAGGGTAATGTGTTGTTTTTCAGTGTTTTGTTTTTTTATTGATTGCTTTTAGAAATGTTTTGTCTGGTGATGTTGCGTTTACGCCTTCATTATATAAATTTAGATTTACAGGTATAAGATCAGTTTATCATGGTAAAAAAAATAAGTAAAGTAATTTCGTTGGTTGTAGTTTTGTTTTGTGCTGTTCAGAGCTCCTTTGGACAATTTAGTACCAATCCATGCTCAATCGATGGTGTATATTGTAACGATACAGCAGATAGAAATGGTGTTATCTATTCTTTTCATGGAGATACTATTGATTATCCCGCTCCAGGGACGTCAATGCCTTTTTGGTTGGCAGTTGGGGATGCTTCAACTAGAACTATTGATACTACGTTTGTGAGTCCAGTGGCTGCTACTGTTCTTTCTGGGCCTGGATATTTGCAAGGGCCTTTGGCACAAAACATATCGAAATATTCTCATTTTGATGACTGGAAATTTACTGCTTCTGGGGTTTATGAAATTGAATTCAGTATTGCAGGTTTGTTTAAGGATACTGTGTTTTTTAAAGTTGCTGAAGAGGTAGATTTTTGTTCACAGGTACCCGATGGTTGTGGAGATGGAGGTGGAGATTTGGTGTATCCTTCTACAGGAAACGGAGGTATTATTCCTGTTGATGCCATTTTTCCTATTACTGTAGGTGTTATCAATAGCTTAACTGGACAGTTAGATTCTTCTTTTTTCGGCTATATATTCCTAGATCAACTTTCAGGACCGGGAAACATGTATGGTACTTTAAATATGTATGGTGCGCGCTGGTTAACCTTTACGGATGTTCGGTTTGATACGGAGGGTACATATTTAGTTGAAATATCTACATCATTGGGGTATACACCAGACACAATTACTGTTGATGTTTACACACCTACGGAAGGTGTCAACACGCCAGATTATAGTTCTTTATCAATTTTCCCGAATCCTTTTAATCATAATGTCACTATTAAATTTGATGATGGTCAAAGAATAGGAGAAGTGAACATTATAAATTCTCAAGGTAAGCTTGTCGAAACTCATTCATTAATAAGTTCCTCAACGTTAAACCTCTCTCATTTGCCTAAAGGAGTTTATTTTATAGAGGCTATATCTTTGATAGGGCTAAAGAGTGAAGTGAGTATTCTCGTTAAAAAGTAACCGATAATATGAGAAGCCTTTTTAAACTTGTAAAGTCTCTTCATCCTAGTGAAAAGAGGTATGTAAATCTGAGATTACAATCAAACAAATCAAACAGTTTGTTGCATAGTTATTTTGAGACGTTACAAAATCAAAGTGATTACGATTTTGAAGCTATTTCTGATAAATACAAAAAAACTTCTCCAAAAGTTTTAAAGAACTCCTTGCGAAATCTTTATTCGAATGTATTGAAATACCTCAGGTCTTATAATGCTCATTCTGATGATGAAGCTGTTTTGGCTGACATGTTAAGAGATGTGCGGATTTTGCAGGATAAATCGATGCTTACTGAAGCAGGGAAGTTAAACCGTCGTTTATTAAATCAATCCAGTTCTTTGGAGTATTTCTTTTATGAGAAAGAAGCCCTAAGGAATAAATGGAATCTATCGCATTTGAAAGGAGAACTTTCACCTGATTTCACAGATGAAATAGAGGAGTTGTTGAGTGAGGTGATTGAAAAAGATCTTGAAGTTTCTGAAATTAACAGGAACTACAGAAGAGCAGTAACATTATATTATCAATACTTCTTTTATGAAAGAAAAGAAGAGACAAAAGAGGATTTGATTGAGCTGACCCAAGCACTTAAAGATAAAGGGATGGACTCTTTAAAGTCTTCAAAAGCCAGGATGAGTAATTATGAGATTTTAGCTATGGGGTCTATTATTCAAGGGGATTTACAAGGGCACCATAATGTTCGAAAAGATCAGCTCAAATTGCTCTTGACTTCGGAGGTTTTTGAGAAAGATTACCTTTCTCAACTTTTAGTGTTGAGTAACCTCTTTACGTATTTAAAATCTGTTAAATCCATAGAGGTTTTAAAGGACTACATGGAGTATATGAAATCTTATTTTTTGCCTTTAGTTGAAAAAAACACGGATGGAGTCTTAACGGAGAAATATTATGATATCTATTTTCAAAATCAAATTTATATTCAAAATTGGTATTTAGATAAAGATGTGATTTACCAATTGTTGGAAGAGTTTAAAACAGTTTCGAAAAAAGAATTTAAACGAAATAACCTTCTTTTATCCAGAGTTTATCTTTCTTTTGCTCAATTGTTGATTTTGTCAGGCGACTATAAGCACGCACTCAAACATTTAATTGAGTATCAATCGTTGTCTTTAGATAAAAAGAATTCCACCAATTTTGTGGATAGTGAACTGCATCTGTTAATGCTGTACCATTTAATGGATAAACAGGATGTTTTTGATAAAAGTTTTGAAACCGTAAAAAGAAAAGAGCGAATAGAAGCTATTTTTTTCAATGAAGATCAAAAAAAGCTATTTTCAGCTTTTCATTCTATTTATAAAGGAGATAAGGTAAATAAGTTTGATTATAATGGAAGAGAGGGTTGGTTGAAGGTATATTTTGATGTTTTAACCAATGTGTCTTTTAATGATGCTGTTAATGCCCAGTTTGATTGTTCAAAATTTGTAAGCCTTCCAGAAGAAACTACTTTTTTAACATGGCTAAGAGGTGTTTGAAAATGGGTTTTCGTAGTTTTTAATAAATTGATTTTAAGTGTTTTATTCTTTTTTATTCTTTGCAAGAAGCAATTGGAATAAACAGTCTTTGTATTTTAGTAGAGTTAATAAATTACAATCTTTGATTTATGTCAAGCGTTTCAAATAAACGTGCTTGAAACGTTTTGTTTATTAGATAGTTTAAAGTACAAACTACTACATAAAGTATTATTACTCCTAGCAACTTTTCGAGTGTAGCTCCCAAATACATTTAGAAAGTGAGTTGGGAGTTTTTTTATGTATAATTAATTGTTCCAGTCTGAAATATCGCAATCAATAATTTCACTTAACAGCTGATTATTTTTCTCAAAATAACACTTTAGTTCTTGTCTTGTGTTTTCAGAAAGAGGGGGTCTTTTGGTGTAGGTTAAATTTGAGTCATATACTTTACCTACGAACCACTTTCTCAGTTTTTTATTAGGAACCATTGTGCGGAAAAGTTTTATTTTAAGATTGCCAGGCTTTTTAATAACCTGGTGCAATTTCTTGCTTTTGACAACTTTATTTTTATTAATTCTTTCCAGATCATAATTTTCATAATGACTTACGCCTAAAAAAGTCTCAACCGTTTTTAAAAAGTCAATCGTGTGATTTTTTAAATCAGTTTGTAGTCCTATGAAAATAGTGTTTTTTGGAATATTCTCTTGTAATTTTTCAATTCTTGGAAAAAAATCTGCTGTTTCCTTATAAAAAACAGTTCTTGCAGGGTCAACATTTGGAGGTAGTTTGTGTCCTTTTTTTCTGGTTTCTTCAAGTTTTAAAGCTTGTTCAAAGTTGGTGATGTTTTCATTAGCATCAATGATGTTTTGACTGTGGAGAGCATAAGAAACTTCAATAGGGTTTCTCAATAGAACTATAATTTTAGGTTGGATTCCTAAGTCATTTAATTCTTGATAAATGGAGTCTGAGTACAAGTACCAAACAGAACCATCTCCATTTAGGCCACTTTCTTTAAAATGTGACTGGTACTGTTTTAATGTGGGACGCTGAACATTGTAGCCTAAATCTTTTCCAAAAAAATGAATTTCCTTGGGCGATAAGTTTAGTTCAGGATGCTGGGATAAGTAATAATGTAAAGCAGTAGTGCCGCATTTGGGAGCGCCTATAATCAGGAAATGGGGTAGAAGTTTCCGGTTCATTAAAATATCGTTGGATTAATTTTGGTTTCTCGTTTTACAAAAATAAGCATCATTATGTTCCAAACAATGATGCTTGCTGAGGTTGCAATTGCTGCACCTTCTATATGCATTACTGGAACCAGAAAATAATTTAGTGAGATATTCGTAATTACACCAACTCCAATACTCAGAAGGACCAAAGATTCTTTCTTTGCCATTGTGAGTATGTATCCTGTGGAACCTAAGGCTACGTTAAAAAGTTGACCAAATGCAAGTATGAGTATAGTTGTATACCCCAAAGCATAGTTTTCAGTGGGTTTCCCAAACCAACCCAAAAGATTTTCACCAAGTAAAAGTAAAAACAGCACAACTCCTAAACTTAAAAGAAACGATAGTCTAACGTTTGGTTTTATTTTGTTTTGAAGTACAGTGATGTTTGAGTTGTTTTTAAAATAATTTGCATAATGGGGTACCATTACTTGATTTAAGATGACTAGGCCAAATCCGCTAAACAAAGCAAATTTGAAAGCCACACCATATACTGCATTTGCTTCAGGGCCTAAAATTTTTGTAACCATAACAACATCAATTCTTTCGTTAACAGTTGAAAGGAGTCCTATAGGTAATAGGATTAAAGCTTGTTTTAGCCAGTTGTTGTTGGTTATTTCACCATCTTTCACTATATTTTTCTGTGCTCTTAGAATTTTAAAAACAAGTGCGCCAATGAGTATAATAAGAAGTGTGTAAAGTAAGTTGGTAGGTGTTATTTTAAATCCTAGTACTGGGAGGAGAGGTAAACTGAATAATAAGAGTATCGGCCGTATTAAAACATCTGGAAATATTGAGCTGTAAATTTTGTTTTGTCCTTGCAAAACGGCTTTGTAAAACACATTTAAGGCATAAATGGGAATTATTGCTATTCCAGCTATTAAGCCGCTGTATTCCTCTAAATCCTTAACCCAATTAAACTTTAGAACTCCATAAAACCATATACAACTAAAAACAATCGAGCCAAATAGAATGGCTATTGTTGCTTGAATACTTAATTTTGTGAGTGATTTTTTATTTAGGTTAATTACCTCTCTTTGCGCTAAACTCTGATAACCAAGGGGCACAATCACCATTGCAAAAGTGATTATTGAAATGTAGTACTGAAAAAAACCAACTTCCTTTTGGGGTAGATATTTAGTGATTGCCCAATTAAAAATAAAACTGAAGGTCATTCCTAAAATGAAAACACCAGCTGTTCCGGCTAGTGATTTTAAAACATTTGATATTTGTTTATTAAACTCCAATTACTTCTTTATAAACTGTATCGAATTCTTGTCCGATTTTTTGGTAACTAAATGTGTTGATAGCATAATTCATTATAGCTTCATGATTCCAGTCAGTTTTTAAAACTTTATGCATTGCATGAACAAGTGCCGTTTCATCGTTTACAGGGATTAAAACTCCCCTCTCTTCGTTAATGATTTCATGAACTCCACCAACATTTGTAGAAATAAATGGAATTCCTGCGGCAAAAGCTTCAACAATTACGCAAGGTAGGTTTTCATAATTACTAAACAATATCGAGGCATAGCTTTCAGCAAGAAGATTGTTGATTTTTTCTGGAGGAATTCTCCCGTGCAGTTTGACTTTTGTTGATAAATCTAGTTTGTTGATGTGTTCAAGGATTAATCCTTCATCATTACCACCACCAACGAGACTAAGCGTTATTTCTGTATTGGTTTCAGAGAAAACTTTAAAAGCGTTAATGATTCCAAGTATGTTTTTTTGAGTGTTTTCTAGGTCAGCAACAACTAAAAACTTGTTTTTTGTTTTGTTTTGAGGATAGAACTTTTCCGTATTTACTACATTATGTACGATCTGAAAGTTCTTTCCTAAATTATTTTGCATGAGTGCCTCTTTTAAATCTAGACTAACTGGGAGAATCTTTTCAGCAGCGTTCGCTATTTTAGGAAGAGAAAATTTAAGTATTGGGTCTTTATCATATCTACCATCTGAGGCTAGGAAACCTGTCCAGTGTTCAGTAAGTATATAAGGTGTTTTAATTTTTTGTTTCCAATGCTTGGCAATAAAACCAACGGGGTTCATCACGTTACAATGAACAAGATCGGGTGTGAATCCTTTTAGTTTCAATATATCTAAACCATAGTTGTAGTAGTATTTATAACGATTTATTTTAAGGACTTTAGAAATGATTGGTAATCTATTTTTGATTTTAGGGTATTTGATAATCAGTTCTGCAAAGTTGTTGTTATTTGAAAAAAATATTTTTGGTTCTTCAATAGTACAATCACTTTCAATATGCAATAAGGCAATATTGTTATATAAAGCGGCAGCTTCGGCGTGCCTTTTTACGAATATTCCAAGAGTAGAATCATGCGCATTTGGGTACCAACTTGATATGAAAAGAATTTGAGCTATGGCTTTTTGGCTTAATGTTTGACTGCTAAGTTAATGTATCGTTGTTCTCTAACGGAGAACAAAACTTAAAATTTTGCGTAGTATGTTTGAAGTAATTATATTTACAAATTGTGTGTTATTGATTATGAGCAATTTAAGTCCTAAAAACTTCTTCCTTCCTTGTATAATTTTTGCATTCTTTTTTAGTGCAAACCTAGTCTCTGCTCAGTCCTCTGGAGATGATCTTAAGAAAATTCGAAAGGAATTGAAGAAAAAATATGATTTTGAACGAAAGCGGAAAGAAAAAGAAATTAAAAGGCAGGAAAAAGAATACAATGCTTTTTTAAAGCAAAAAAAAGTTGCTGAGAAGTCTCGGATGGAACAGTTAAAAAGAGAGGCGAAACTAACAGAGGAATATAAGAAACGTCAGGAGAAAGAGCGTCAAGATGCACTGGATGAGAAACTACGCATGGAGGCTATAGCCAAAAAGGAAAGAGAAAAGAAAGCTGATGCGGAGAAGAAGAAGGCAGAGAAAGATGCAAAGGAAAAAACTGCTGAAGAAAAAAGACTAGCCAAAGAACTGGCTAAGAAAAAAGAGCAAGAAAAAAAATTGGAGGAGCTTGAGCAGGCACACAAGAAACAAATGGCTATTCAGGATCAGAAGGCTCAGGAAAGTGAGGCTAAATATAAAAATGAAATACAGTCTATTGAGTCTAGTATGACTGATATGGAGAAGGAAGCTTTAGAAAGAGAAAATAAACTGAAGGCCTATTATGATGAAAAGGCCAAGATACAAGAAGAGCTCAATCAAAAAAAATTAGACGAGACTAAAAAAGAAACAGAAGCTGAATTCACGGCTCGAAAAATGAAAGAACTTGATAAGTTAAATGCCAAGATAGCAGAGGAAAATCACAAGAAAAAAATACAAACAAAAAATGATGAACTTGCTGATAAGTTAGCTGAAGTTTTGAAAAAACAAGAAGCTGCTAATAAAGCAATGGAGCAATATCAAAAGGAATCAAAGGAAAGAAGGAAGGTTGAAGAAGAAAAATTTAAAGCTGATTTAAAAAAGTTGATGGAGGAACAAAAAAAGCAGAAAGAAATAGAAGCTTTTAAAGAGAAGCAAAGAGCTGAAGAGGAAAAGCGTAAAAAAGAATTTGAAGAAAAGCAAAAGGCCGAAGAGGAAGCGAAAAAGAAAGAGTTGGAGCTACAAGAAAAGGAAAAGCAAAGAATTGTAGAAGAGAAGAAGTTAGAGGAAGAGAATCGCTTAAAAGAAGAGGCGGAAATGGCTAAAAAGTTTGAAGAAGAATTGAAGAAGGCAGAAGAAGAAGCAAAGAAAGCTGAACAACTACTCGAGGACATGAAAAAGCAAGAAGAGCAAGATGCCAAGGATCGAGATAAAAGACGTCAGGAAGAGTTGGATAAGCTAAGAAAAGAACTTATTGGAAGTTAATTCCCCTACTTTGGCTCTTACAGTAAACTAATAATATCTCTCTCTATTTGATCTGGTGTTGTTGTGGGGGCATATCGCCTTATTACTTTTCCTTCACCTGAGATTAAAAATTTGGTAAAATTCCACTTAATTCGACTTCCAAGAAATCCCCCTTTTTTGGACTTGAGATGTTTGAATATTGCATGCGTGTTTGATCCATTTACATCAATTTTCTCAGTCAACTGAAAAGTAACTCCAAAATTAGCTTCACAAGCCTCCTCAACAGATTCATTTGTTTCTGGCTCTTGATTTAGGAATTGAGAAGAGGGGAAACCAAGAACCACAAGACCTTTGTTTTTATACTTTTGATGCAGTTCTTCCAAACCTTTAAACTGAGGAGCTAAACCGCATTTAGAGGCCGTATTAACTGCAAGAATTACTTTCCCTTTGAAATTGTTTAATTCAAGTTTGTCTCCATTGGGTTTATTTATTTTAAAATCGTAGAAGCTCATAATTTTGTTGTTTTTTTAAATTTCGTGGTTAAACTCACTCTAAGCAAGGGATATGTATTTAATTGGCTTATTTTTGAGTTAAACATCTTAAAATTCTTATGAGCGGTTTTTTCAAGAATATTCATTCAATTCCCAATCCCACCTTTGTATTAGATGAAGAGTTGTTTCTTCAAAACATGAGGATTTTAGATGCTCTACAGAAGCAAAGTGATGTTCAGGTTTTGTGTGCTTTGAAAGGATTTGCTATGTGGGAGGTTTTTCCGTTAATGACGAATTATTTGAGTGGGGGTACTGCAAGTTCATTAAACGAAGCTCGTTTAATTCATGATGAAATGGGTAAAAAGGCCCACAGTTGTTTTGTGGTATATAATCAGCAGGAGTTTAATGAGGTTCAGCAATTGAGCTCACACATTACGTTTAATTCAATGAGTCAATTTGAACGCTTTAGGAAAGAGTTGCGAAAAGATGTCCATTACGCCCTTCGAATAAACCCTGAGTTTTCTAATGTGGATTTCGAGCAATACAATCCCTGTGTGGAGGGAAGTCGATTTGGTGTTACTCATGAAGAACTCCCGAGTGTATTTCCCAGTGAAATTACGGGTTTGCATTTTCATACGCTGTGTGAATCCAGTGCACAAGATTTTAAAGAGGTTTTAGATGTTATAGAATCAAAATTTGGAGACGTTTTACATCAAGTGAAATGGGTTAATTTTGGAGGCGGGCATCACATTACAAAAGAAGACTATGATATTGATTTATTGTCCAGTTTACTTAAAAACATTCAACGTAAATACAATATTGAATTATTTATTGAGCCTGGAGAGGCGATTGGTTATAACGCAGGGTATTTAACCGCTAAAGTTGAAGATGTCGTTACTAATAAGGGAGAAAAAACAGCGGTTCTAAATGTGAGTTTTGCAGCACACATGCCGGACTGTTTGGAAATGCCCTATAAGCCAGAGGCTGTTGGTGAAAATAAAGAAGGAGTAGAAATTACCCTTGGTGGCAATACCTGTATGAGTGGTGATTTTGTAAGGGGGTTTCGGTTTTTAGAGGATTTACAAGTCGGGCAGACTATAGTTTTTAAGGACATGGCACATTACACTTTTGTTAAAACTACTTTTTTTAACGGAGTCAAACACCCATCTTTGGGTCTCTGGACAAAAAATAATGAGTTTAAGCTGCTCAAAAGTTTTAGCTATGAAGACTTTAAGTACAGACTCTCATGATTGCGTTCTAGATTTATTAAAAAATCTTAAGAATTTTTTTATTCAACATTAGTTTTTCATTTTAGGTTTAAATTATTTTTAAACTATGAAAGAATCATTTTTAGAGTATACCAAGTATATATTGGAGAAGGTGAGTTTTGATGTTGAACTTCTTAAAAAAGAGTATAAAAAATCACTCAAAATTCTTAAGAGGGACGAAATTTTACAGTTGAATAGCTGGGTTAAAAGGCAAGGTTGGAAACTGCAACCTATATGTTTGCAGAAGTAGAAGTATGCTTTAGTTGTTAAAGAAATCTTTTTCTAAATTTTTGGTGATAGAATTCCAATTGTAGGTTTTTGTAACAAATGTTTTTCCGTTTTTGATGATTTTTCGGTTCAATTCCTGATTCTCTAGCAATTCAAATACCGCATTAACATATTCCTTTGGAGTATTGCCAATTAGTATTTCTTCTTTATCTTTTGCTTTAAGGGCATTATTTGCCAATTCAGAAGTAATACAAGGCACCTCCATACACATGGCTTCAAGCAACTTGTTTTGTAAACCGGTTCCAATTTGCAGAGGGGCAATAAAAACAGATGCATCGTTGTAAGCGTCTCTAATGTCGTCGAGCCATCCACTTACATAGATGTTTTCATTACTAAGCGCTTTGACACTATTTACAGGAGTTGCTCCGGCTATGAGAAGTTTTATGTCTGGCTTTCTTTCAATTAATAAAGGCATTAATTCTTTTGCAATATATTCAACGGCATTTACGTTTGGAGGATAGCTCATATTTCCTGTAAAAACGAGATCATATTTTTTTTCGTTTTTTCTTTTGGGTTGGAAAAAATTATGATCTACACCGTTTGGAGAAACTTTAATTTGATTGGATTCCTCAAAATAAAAAGAAGCTTTGTCTTGTTCAGAAATTATATATGTATTGTCGAACCAACCGAAAACTCGTTTTTCGTAACGTTTTAAACGAATAAATTCAAACTTAAAAATTAGCTTTTTAATTCCAGAAGCTTTTTCCATTCTTCTTTCAATACCTTTTGAAAAGGTATCCATATAGTCAAGAGATTTTGGAATAGTTCTGCTTTTTGTAACATACTCAGCCATTCTTATGAGCTGAACAAAAATATGATCAGGTTTTTCTTCTTTGATTATTTTATTAAAGAAGAAATGAGCACCCGTATTGAAAAAATAACCTACCTGGAAAGGGTATCCCATAAAGCCTGCTATCAACATATTTAGCGCAATACTTATTTTTGATGTTTTGTAAACATGAATGTTGCTTACGTATTTAGAAAGTTCCTCTTTTGCTTTTTCTGTGAGCACTTCTTCGGACATACAACACAATACGATGTCACAGTTTTTACTTAAATATTTGATTTGATAGTACGCTCGAAGTTTATCACCTTTTTCTAAAGGATAGGGTATTCTTGATGCAAAAAATAATATTTTCTTTTTATTTGTCACTAGCTTTTAAGTCTTCGAAAAATGAAATCATTTTTCTACTAATTTGGTCGTTACTGTATTCCGAAGCAATCAATTCTCTTGCGTTGTTTCCAATTTTATCGCAATAATCGGAATCGTTTAAGCATGTACAAATTGCATCGGCAAAATCTTGAGGTGTATCTGCGATTAGAATATTTTTACCAGATGTACAATTGATGCCTTCAGCACCAATAGTAGTTGAGATTATAATTTTACCAAGGGCCATTCCTTCGATGATTTTTATTCTCATTCCAGAACCGGATAAAACAGGTACAATCATTATTTTTTTTGATAGGTAAAATTCTTTTGCACTTTTTACCTTTCCAACAATAGTAACATTAGGAAGGTTTAAATTGTAATAGGATTCAGGCATTTCCCTTCCTGCTAAATACAATTTAGCCTTAGGTTGAGAGTTGGGTATTATTTGCCAAACGTTATTTAAAAACCAATCTACACCCTCAACATTGGGAAGCCAATCCATTGATGCAATATGGAAAATAGAATTTTCCTCAACGGTTTTCTTTTCATCCTCTTTTCTAGCAATTATATATCCAGTTGGAATGGCTTCAATTTCTTTTTTAAATCCTAATTTTTTAAAATCATTTTCATCAACCTTAGTCATTGCAGCGATGCCGTCAATTGTTTTGAATACTTCAATTTCATACTTTTTTAGCCTTTTAGCCAATAAATTGATATATCTTTTTTTAATAGGGTTTTTTGTGTTTTCACTTATTCTTTCCCAAATTTTATGCTCAACATTATGTGCTCTTAAAACGACTTTAGCTTTACTTATGGATTTTATAGTAGATATATAAGGGGCAACAAATAGGCTCTCAATAAGCACAACATCAAAGCTTTCGTGTGTTAATATTTTTTGAAGTTGTTTGGTGAAATCAACGCTGATGAAACGCTCAATATTGTATGATTTTTTGGTAAATAAATTAAAGAATGCATCTCTTAAACGAATACTCGTGTCAATAAAAACGGTTTGGAAATTTGTGTTCTTTATATATTCTTTGGGTAAACTTTCGTAAATCACCGGATGTTTTGGCGTTGTAATCGCTAGAACAGTTACCTTATGCCCGTTATTGAGTAAACCCTGAGTGGTATTATTCATTGCAATAGCGCCACCATCAACTGCAGGGAATGGGGGTTTATTGCAAATTTGTAAAATATTCATTCTATTCAGGACTCTTCAAAAGTAGATTAATCAAACATTAAAGATACGATTTTAAGCAGTAATGAGAATTCCCTTAAGTAGGCTTGTTTTTTTTGAAAATTCTCTTAAATCCTTTTTTGTAAGCTTCCCATCTGAAAAGAGCTGAGTCCGTTGCAGCTTTGTAGGTTAAAAAAACGCCGACAGGTGATAGTATTAGTGGAGCAAACCACATTCCAAGTATGGGATTAAAATCACCTCTTTTCGAAATTTTTTCCATTGATGTAGCAATTACATAGTAGATTAAAAATAAAATGACACCAATTACTACAGGTAGGCCTAGACCTCCTTTTCTAACAATTGCTCCAAAAGGAGCGCCAATAAAAAACATAACTAAGCAGGCTATGGCCATCGAATAGCGCTTATGGATTTCTGTTGTGTGTTGACTCTCGTACTTGTGGAGAGTTTTTAAAGTTGTTGAGTAATTAACGATTCGATTAGTAGATTGTTTGGATTGACCTTTTGCAGTTTTTAAAATTATGCGGCGTTTTATGGAGTCTAAGCCAGCAATTTTATGCATTATAGAGTCGTAATTGCTCGGGGTTATAGTGTCGCTTAAAAATGAAGTGTCCGCTCTAAAATAATATTTGTGGTGCTGACCTTCAACAAATTCTTCAAGCTTTTTTTGTTTTTCAAGTTGAACGCTATCTCGACTCAATATTATTTCCTCTACAGGAATATTTTTGAATGATTTGCCTCTATTGTTGGGATCAGATTTTTCAAATTTAAAACTTGATAAATCAAAAATTACTCGATTGTTGTCAAAGTTGTTCCTTACAAAAGGTAGTTTCCTCATTTTTCCGGGACGAATTTTTTCTTTGTCCCTTTTGTAGGTATTGCCATTAATGAGGTTCAAGATTAAATGTTTTCCAGATTTTGACAGTTCAAGATTTCCAGAGTCGGACGCGATAAAACCACCTTGACCATCATTAGAGTCATCGAAAATTAAAACATCAGCTATTGTTTTGTCTTTGTATTTTTTTCCGATTCGAAGTGTGTACCCCTTCAATTGATTGTAAAAAACACCTTCGGGAATAAGCAGTTCGGGTTTTGATTTACGAATGTCTCCAACTAATGAAGAAAGTTTCTTGTTTGAGTAGGGTAAGTAGTTGTTTGAAAAATAAAATGCACCGATGGCTACAAAAATGCAAAAGAAAAATAATGGTCTCATTGCTTTAGTTAATGAAACACCTAGAGATTTCATGGCTGTAAGCTCAATGTTTTCTCCAAGTTTACCATAGGTCATTGTGCTTGAGAGTAAGATAGCAAGAGGAAGGGAAAAAGGAATTTGATTGAGTGCTCCACGCGCAATCATTTCTAATATTATTATAAAGTCTAATCCTTTCCCAATGATGTCGTCTAGGTACTTTACCATCCATATCATAAGCAAAAGAAAGTTGCTTATCGTAAATGTGACAATAAAAGGTCCAAAAAAAGTTTTAAAAACTAGTTTATGGAGTTTTTTCATTGGAGGTGAAAAATTTAGGCTCCTAATATGATGAATAGATCTCTAATTTGATTGTCCCAAAGCATCTTTGACTCTTCTATCTCATCTTCTTCAGCAAAGTCAGTAATGATTAAGGCAACATCATTTGTGATTTCATCAATTTGAATTCTCATTTCAAAATAGGTGTCTGTTTCGTCTTCCCATTGGAAACGAATAAATTGATTGTCTTTCTTTCCTACAATAGTTGCAAGTTGACCAGAACCATCCCAAAAGAACTCCATTTTATTACCGTTATCGTACAGTGTAATGTCATCACAAAACCATTCCGTTAGCTTTGATGAATCAACCAAAGAGTCATATAGAACTTTAACGGATGACTTAACTGGATATTCTAATTCAAACTTAATCATAACAATAAACAAATGTTAAAACGCAATTTACAAATTATATGGCTTACAAGAGAAGCTAAATTCGAAAAAATAATATTTGAGTCTAAATTTCTTGAATTGTAGAGTTCAAAAGTTAATTGAAAGTTATATATTTGCGCTCGCGTTAACAAAATACATACGCCGAGGTAGCTCAGCTGGCTAGAGCGCAGGATTCATACTCCTGAGGTCGAGGGTTCGAGTCCCCCTCTCGGTACTCTTAAAGACAACTTTTCGGGTTGTCTTTTTTGTGTTTAATAATTGGAGTTGAATAGTGACTTAAAAGGATTTATTATGTTTTGAAAAAAGGACTTGTAGTGTTTGTCTTTTTCTCCTAATCCAACATTAACCTCCTTTACATCTTTAGATTTCACAAGGGTTCCAAAAATTTTATCCCATATCGCGAGCTTTGACCCCAAATTTTTATCGTAAAGTTCTTTTTGTGAACTATGGTGTATTTGATGCTGGAAAGGACTAATAATCCAGTTTTCGAGCCAATTAAAATATGTGAGTTTAATATGGGAATGACGTAGGTTTGCCCCCCATGAGTTAAAGGTTAGCAAGAGTATATTTACACCAAAATATGTTTGAGGTGAAAAGTACCCACGATTTACATAGTCGAATGCAGCATTTACGATTGTTAATACAATTAATGCCCTTAAATTATTCATAATTAATTCAACAGGATGTATTCTGTATTGAGTTACAGGGTTTAGTGCAGTAGAAGAGTGATGCACCTTGTGAAAAGCCCACAGAAATGGGACTTTATGATAGAGTAAATGCAGTATGTAATAACTAAAGTCTCCAACAATTAATAAAGTAATTAAATAACATGTAGTTAGAACTCCTATTGAATATGTTTTAGAAGGAAATCCAAAATTATGCAAAAGGGATTCTGTAATATCGTAATGATACTGTTTTGCAGCGTAACTAAATGAAGCAATAATAAACAGTTTTATAAACGCATTGAAAATAAGAAAGGCATAATCAACAAATGCTGTTTTACTAAACAGGTTCTCTTTTGGAAATAAAAAGGAGATAAAGCTTTTACTTGGGTCCTTTTTTCTGCTGTGACGAAAAAACACATAGGCTGCTAGAAAAATAGATGTTAAGATATAAACCCAGTAAATTCTTTTTTCAGGATTTATAAAATATCCAATTGATTTGCTATAAACATCAAGTAATAAATGTTTAAGTTCGTAGAGCATTTAAATAGATGTAATTTAAAAGTTTAAAATTTAGGGCAACCCTTACAGGGGGTTTTTTTCTTTTTATACTTTTTACAACACTTCTTTTTTTTGCAAACAAAGGTGCACTCTTCAATAAGGGTATAATCCTCTATACTATTTGGTTGATTTTTTAAAATCACAATGCAAAGTTATAAACTAAGTAAGGGTGTTACAATACACCAAATAGGGTATTCATTAAAAGGCAATGCAAATATAAACGATTAGCTTGTTTATCGAAACGGAATAAAGCAGTTTAATTACTTTTCTTATCTCCTAGGTTGAAAGCAAACTGAATGATGTTTGCCCCCATTTCAAGAGCTTTAGTTCTCGTTTCTTTATCATTATTATGAACCTCAGCATCCTCCCAGCCATCTCCAAGGTCGCTTTCATACGTATACAAAACAACAAGTTTGCTTTCGTGAAATAATCCAAAAGCTTGTGGTGGTTTGTTGTCGTGCTCATGAATTTTTGGTAAACCATTAGGGAAATCAAATTTTTGATGAAATATAGGGTGAGAGAAGGGGAGTTCAATTAATTTTTGCTCGGGAAAGACTTTTTTAAGTTCTCTTCGGATAAATTTATCCATTCCATAATTGTCATCAATATGCAAGAAACCTCCGTTTTTTAAATATTTTTTTAAATTCGAAACATCATCAGCAGAGAAAATAACATTGCCGTGTCCCGTCATATGCAAAAAAGGATAATTAAATATTTCTTCACTCCCAACATGAACTTGATCTGGTGTTTTATGAATGTTTGTTGAAATTTTTGAATTGCAAAATTTAATTAAATTGGAGAGCGATGTTGGGTTGGCGTACCAATCACCACCACCATTATACTTCATTACTGCTATTTTGTAGGTTGCATCTTTACTAAAGGAGTAGATGATTCCAGCGAAAAGGATAATGATTAATATTTTAAAACTATTTTTCATAATTCAAATTAGCGATTGTACAAGCAACTATTCCTGCAGTTTCAGTTCTCAAACGAGATTCGCCTAAAGAAATTGGTTGAAATTCATTCTTTAGCGCCAATCCAATTTCATCTTTTGAAAAATCTCCCTCAGGACCAATACAGATTAATGTAGGTTCATTAATTGTATAGTTTTTCAGTTCAATTTTTTGGTTATCGGCACAATGTGCAATTAATTTATGATTGTATTTACTATTGACTATACTATTAAATGGAGTTAAATCATTCAGTTTTGGAAAGTGAAAATGTTTACTTTGCTTACAAGCAGAAATCATTATTTTTTTTAACCGGTCCAGTTTTATCGTCTTTCTTTCGGAATGGAAGCAGAGTAAAGGCGTAATTTCTGAAATCCCTATTTCTATACATTTTTCAATAAAAAACTCAAAACGATCATTGCTTTTAGTTGGTGCAATTCCAATGTGAAGAGGGGCGGTAGTTTTTGGATAATGAGCTTTATTTACCAATTCAAAATTGCATTTCTTTGAAGTGATTTTTGTTATTCTTCCGGTGAATAAATCTCCGCAACCATTTGTGATTTTTATTTCGTCACCTGGCGCTTTTCTGAGTACTTTTAAGCAGTGTTTACTCTCAAACTCATTGAGCTCTCCCAGTTCAATTTCATTATTGTTTGCAATGAAAATTTGCATAAAATAAAGTTAGCCTTTTGGAAGTAAAGATAAGGAACTACTTTCCATTTAAATAGTTTTTATGTGCATGCACCATAAGGCTATAAACCTCAGGATATTTTGGAGCAAGGTAATCGAACGAAGTGTCCATTTTTTTTTGTCCAAACTTTCCCCCAGAAAACATCCAAAGAAAAAACTTCAAAACGTATCTTTCATCTAAATTTTGAAGTTCGGTAAACAAAATCTCTTTATTTTTATTTATAATTTCGGTGGCTCCGTTATAAAATTCTTTTGTGTTTTTTCCAGAAGCCCTCATGTCGGTTTTTTGCGCGAATTTGACAAAAATCATCATGTAAGTTGTTCTTCCAGTAAAGTTTTTTTCGAAAATAGTTTGAAGGTATCTTTTGGCTTCTTTTTTTAAGTTAAGCTCGGTGATTTCTGAGGAAAAAAACAATTCCATTTCAATCCCAGATTTTGGAAATCTCGTTAAAAACGAGCGTCTGTAGGTGAGGTTTTTTTTATTGTGGATCATGTGACGATAAGATTCTCTTAATCGAGAACATTCTTCATGAAGAACCTGTTTGTCGATAGATAAAGTAAAGTTTTGGTGAAATACATTGTTCAGAGATACTTTAAAATCTTTAATTTTTTTTTGGTGAAAAAACTTGCTTTTGTAGCCTGCTCTCAATGTGAATTTTCCAATTTTAGGCAGTAACAATGTATATTTTCCAAAGTTGTCGGTTTTTGTTTGAGCAATTATTTCGCCATTCTCCAAGAGTTGGACATACGTTTTGGGAATTACAAACCCATGTTCGGAGGTAATTGCACCGGTTAATTCAAGTGATTTGTTTTTAAAGCTAAAGGTTAGGCAGCAAACACAAATAAAAAGTATTGAAAAGTGCATTTTCATATCCGTAATTTACGCTTTTATTAAGTATAAGTTTTATAAATTTCGTACTGTTAATAAATCAATATTAGTAATAACAATTATATTAATAAAGCTTGTTACATTGTATGTTATTATAAATGGAGTTTGCAATTGTAGACATAGAAACAACAGGAGGTTTTGGTGCAAGTAATAAAATCACTGAAATTGCAATAATTATCCATGATGGAGAAAAGGAATTGGAACGTTTTTCAACCCTTGTTGACCCACAATCTTTCATTCCTAAAAACATTACGGCATTAACAGGCATTACCAATGAGATGGTCAAAGGGGCTCCACCCTTTTATGAGGTAGCAAAAAAAGTTTGGGAAATGACAGAAAACCGCACGTTTGTTGCTCATAATGTTGGGTTTGATTATAACATTATACGCAATGAATTCAAAGAATTGGGTGCGAAATTCCAACGAAAGAAATTGTGTACTATTCGTTTAGCTAAAAAAGTATTTCCAGGTAAGACTTCCTATAGCTTAGGTGTGTTGTGTGAGTCACTAGGGATACCTTTGAGCAATAGGCATAGAGCACTTGGTGATACTGAAGCTACTGCTGTTCTATTTAAAATGATGTTTGCGTCAAATGAGAATAAAGCTTTTGAAACTGAGTTAAAAGTGCTCAATAAGGAAGCGAAGCTGCCTCCCAAATTACCTGCAGAGGTATATAATAGTTTACCTGAAAAATGCGGTGTTTATTATTTTTATAACGATCAGAAAGACGTTGTGTATGTGGGGAAAGCAAAAAATATTAAAAAGAGAATTACACAACACTTTACCAACATTGATTCAACATCTCGTAAAAATAATATGATGCGAGAAATTGCCGACATTTCTTATGAAATCACTGGCTCAGAATTGGTTGCTTTATTAAAAGAGTCGGAGGAGATTAAAACATTATCACCAAAATTCAATAGAGCGCAAAGAAGAATTCGGTTTAATGTGGGAATCATTCAATACCAAGATCAAAACGGTTACTTGAGATTAGGCATTGATAGAAAGTCTGTTACAAATGCTCCGTCTTATTTAAAGTTCACATCACAGGGGGAGGCTCGCCAGTTTTTACATCAAATAGTAGAAAGAGGAAATTTGTGCCAAAAATTAGTGGGGTTACAAACTGGAAAAGGAGCTTGTTTTGAACAGCATTTGGGAATGTGTAAAGGAGCTTGTGAAAAGAAGGAGTGCGCATCAGTATATAACGAAAGAGTAAAGAGAACACTCGAATCATATTCATTGGCAGGAGATAGCTATTTACTAAAAGATGTGGGGAGAAGTGAAGATGAATACACAGTGGTATGGGTGCAAAATGGAGCTTATCAAGGTTTTGGTTATTTTTTTCAGGATGTTGAGGATATAAACACAATAAAAGAAGGCATTCAAAAAGCAATGGATAATAGAGATGTAATTGGAATAATAAAGTCTTTTATCACTAAAAATAAGTTAGAGGTAATTCCACTAAAGAATACTGAGCAGTCTGGGGTTTTATTTTAAGACAATTAGTCTTTATATAATTTTTATTTCAAACAATTCTAGGTAGGTTTTCAAAACGCTTATTTGGTTGAAAATTATTTTTAACGTGGTTAATAAATGGTTAATGTTATTGAGAAATAATTTAAAGTACATTTAATATTAAATTTTCTTTTATACTCTTACTTTGTAAGGTGAAAGAGTCAGACAAAAGCAGTGAGTCTAAATCCAGAGATTTTATTCTAAAGAAAGTTGAATATTGTTTAAAATTCGGTTTGGAAAACGATGCAATCAAATGGTGTAGAATAGGGTTCAATTCCTCAAAAGATTTAAGGATAAAAAGAGAGTTCGAAAATATTATGTTTGCAATATTGTAAGCGCCTGTCGCTAATTAAAATAATAGGATAACTAAAATAATCGTTCCTACACCTTATCATTTTATAAAGTTTCTTGAATACAATTCCCTTTTACCTAAATCATTTTAGCTGTATATTTGTTTTCTGTTCTTTTTTTATTGGGGTCGACTGGTTTTGACAGGAAGTGCGATTATTTTGTAAGCATGTCGAGCTTTGGTTTCTATGCTCGTTAATTCAGGATACCATCTTTTTAAACGGAGAAAATAACTTCGCGTTAGCTGCTTAATCTTGTCTCAGACAGATAGAGCTTAATTCCTGCCCAGGGTAGGAACTGACCGTCTCGGGTGATCGATTGTTCGGTGCCTTCACTAATCGGGGCGTTGTCGAATTCGAACTAGATACAGCAGAATCTGGATGTTGCATCGAAAATTAACAGAATAAGCTTTAATTCGGGTGTTTGTGCCCAGGTTAGAGTCGAAAATTAATCATAAACTAAGCGTGTAGAAAGCATCTTAATTCCTTTTTTGGACGCGGGTTCGATTCCCGCCGACTCCACAAGTTGTATCAATACATTTTAGCAAATATTATTATCTTAGACATGTTCCTTAGTAGATTTCACTTTGGACTAAGTTTTAAAATTATGGGTGATTAGCTCAGTTGGTTTAGAGCACTACCTTGACAGGGTAGGGGTCACTGGTTCGAATCCAGTATTACTCACAATACAAAATCCTCCACATATCTTATGGGGGATTTTATTTATAATTCTTTAGTATTCTTCTACGGATAACGATAAATCTTACAAATCCTACGATCAAGACGATTGGCCCAATGATCATAAGTACAAGGCCTAGTTCTTTTATTTGACTAAGAGATTCTATTTGAAAAATTGCAAATCCTGAACTTAAAAATACTACTGCGGTTCTAAAGTAAGCTAGGAATGTTCTTTCGATAGCAAGTTTAGTTCTTTCAAGTGCAAGTGATTCGTTTACTGGAAGATTGGATTTTTCCATATATAAATTCCTTTTTTCTTTATCAGTTTCTCAACTCTTGTAATATAGTTTATACGAAAAAGATGTTTTTTAGATTTCTCTGTTCTTATTTGATAAATATGGCTTCGTAATCAATTAAATTAATAAAATCTTCAATATGCTTTACACTAGCGGTTTAAAGCTATGTTTATTTCTTTAACAAAAATATAAAGTTGGTGTTGTCTTGTCCTATTATCGTACGTGCACCATGACTTCCGTGTTTGAATTTGAAAGGATTTGAAGGGTTAAAACCATTTTGAGAAGTAACAAAAGTCAATTTGTAATCCATATTTCCATTTCCTTGAGTTCTTTGTACTTCAATTGTATCTCTGCTGTGGCTTATAATTTCATACCAAGCACCAGACCCTATTCCTCCAAGCCATTGGGCATTTTCACCTACATTGATTTTTACATCAGGTGGATTTACTTTGTTAAGTGGTGCGCTTGCTGGATCGGGTGTTGATTCTTCTTTTTTAAAAAGAATGATTTTTTTCATGAAATTAAACTGTTTGACTGGCCCTTTTATATGATGTTTAGTAAAGCTTAAATCTTTTTCTAATTTGAAAAGCGTTTTTCCATTGCTAAAAAAAATATTACCCAGAGGAGCAGGAGTTAAATACCACGGGTATTTAAACTTTAAACCCAACCCTTTTTTTGCGTATGCAATTGTTTGAGCAACAAAACGAGAGCAGTTCGTTCCTTTATAAATAAACGGACCGTAAGGATAGAATGGTGGAGTTTGAATCCGTTGAATAAACTCTATAGCTTTTTCATAATTTATACCTTTTTGAATTCCTGCATAAAGAGGTCCCTCACCATGGCTGTTTGGGTTTGAGTTTATTTCTTTTAACAATTCATGAAAATTTTCAATTTCTCCATCTTTGATAATGGCTTTTGTTTTGAAATTAATTTCAGGATCTGTAATGCTACTTCTTGCCCTTCCATTTTTATCAGGGGAAATGTACCTTCCAAAATCAAAAAAGTTGACATTTCCTGTTTTATGATGGATTAATAAAAAAGCCGCATGCCCAAATTTATAATATCCATTTCTGTGGATATTAAAGAGGGTTAGCAAATTGTCGTATGGGCCTCCAGGTGTTCTTACAAAAGCTTCTGGCCAAGCAAGTGGAATAATAAAATCTTTGTACATCATTAAATTAGAATTCAATTACTGTATTAATTACTGTTTCAAAAACGAGTTAATTTTGAGAAATCGGCATGGCTACCAAGTCGGAGATATTTATATGATAAGGCCGACTAATTACAAAGTGAATTATGTCCGCTAAATCTTCAGGCTTTAAAGAAATAACATTGTTATACACCTCATCTGCTTTTTCTTTATTACCATGGAAGCGTACTTTGCTAAATTCTGTTTCAGTCAGTCCAGGGTGAATCGATCCAACTTTAATTCCGTGTTCCTTTAAATCAATTCGCATACCTTTTGTTAATGCATCTACTGAATGTTTGGTTGCGCAATAAACATTTCCTTTCTTGTATACATTTTTGGCTGCAGTAGAGCCTATATTAATAATGTGCCCTGATTTATTTTTCATCATGTTTTGAAGTACTGCTTTTGAAACATAGAGTAATCCTTTCAAATTGATGTCAATCATAAATTCCCAATCAGCAATCTTTCCCGATTCTATAGAGTCCAGACCATAAGCATTTCCTGCGTTGTTAATAAGGATATCTATATTGGAAAATTCTGGAGGTAAATTTGAGATAGCAGCAAAAGTTGCTTTTTTATCACTTACATCAAAACAAAGAGTGTGAACATCGACCTTAGGCTGTAAATTTTTTTTAAGCTCTAGGAGTCTTTCATCTCTTCTTCCGCATAAAATCAAATTGATGCCTTCCGATGCAAAGCGTATGGCAGTTGCCATACCAATTCCGCTGGTTGCTCCAGTAATTAATGCTGTCTTTTTCATATTTAGAGTATCAGGAATAAAAGTAAGCACTGCAGAATTACTTTTATTTGCATTTTTTGCAAATTTATAATTTGTTTTTGCAAAAAAAATGTTCAAAAATAATCCAATTAGATTTATCCTTGTAAAAAAGAAATTTAATGCTTGAATATCCAATCGTTCCAGGAAGAGGCTTAGTTAGTAGTTCAGCAAAAGAGCTTCGTTTGGACTATATGAAGAAGAATGGTTTAGCAGTTGATGATATTGCTGATGTGAAAATTGATTCCAATCAAATTAAGAACAACATAGAATCTAATGTTGGAAGTGTAGAAATCCCAGTGGGGTTAGTGGGCCCTTTGCTTTTTGCTAAGAAAGGAAAAGAAGAGTATGTCCATTCTCTTGTTGCTACATTAGAAGGTGCATTAATTGCAAGCATGAACAGAGGGGCAAAATGCATTAGCATGAGTGGAGGTTTTAATGCACATGTCTTACATCAAAAAATGATCAGAACTCCAATGTTTATTTTTGAACATCTTGATGAGAGCATTGCATTTAAGTTGTGGATAGATAAAAAGTTTAAAGATTTAAAAGCAGTCGCAGAATCGTATTCTAATCACGCGAGTTTAGAATCTATATTAACTTATATTGTTGGTAAAAGTGTACACCTGAAATTTGTTTTTCAAACAGGAGATGCAAGTGGTCAGAATATGACCACAGCTTGTACATGGCATTCTGTATTATGGATTGAAGATCGATTTACAAAAGAGACTGGGATAGGAATTGTTCACAGTATTATTGAAGGCAATGGCGCTTCCGATAAAAAAGTATCTCAGTTTTCAATCAATCATGGAAGAGGAATTCATGTAGTTGCTGAAACTCATTTGTCCGAAAACGTAATACAAAAAGTACTCCGAACCAATTCTAAAGATTTTGTTAGGTGTTTTAATCAGTCGGTTGCCATGAGTAAGATTGATGGTATGGTGGGGTATAATATTAATGTTGCGAATGCAGTTGCCGGGATTTTTGCTGCTACAGGTCAGGATCTGGCGTGTATACATGAATCTTCATGTGGAATTTTAAATGTTGAACAAACAGACGATGGTCTTTATCTGTCGTTAAACCTTCCTTCTCTTGTTGTGGGGACAATAGGTGGAGGAACTCACCTGAACAAACAAAAAGAGGCATTGGAGGTCATGGGGTGCTACGGAAACAATAGAGTAAATCGGTTTGCCGAGTTAATAGCGGGGTTTGCCCTTTCACTGGAAATTTCAACTTTTGCTGCTATAGTAAGTGGGCAGTTCGCTAAATCGCATGAGAAATTAGGAAGAAATAAACCGGTTAACTGGTTAACAAAATCAGAAATTAATAAGGAGTTTATTCAAAAAAGAATTCCAGAACTAGAGATTAATTCTATTTCAATAAATAACGACGTTGAGGTAGAAAACGGAATAATTACTCACTTAACAGAAAGAGTGAGCAAAAAAATAATTGGTTTTCTGCCCATAAATATTTGTCATTCCAATGGGAAAGAGGAGATACTTATTAAAAGTAAACCTTTGGATTCAGAAGTGGTGAAAGGTTTGCATTATATGGCTTCAAACATTGATGTGGAGCTGGCAGATTTAATTTATGAATATAAAAATCATCTCGAGTATATAAATTGTCATGTAAAAGAAATAGAGATATACAAAGAGTTGTCAAGGTTAAATAAAGGAATTTCACCTCGTTTATACGGGTCCTTTTTAAATCATAAACGAGAAGCGTATTTACTTTTTATAGAGCGTTTACAGCCAACTAAAATGACTTTGTTCAATTCAGAAAACTCTCCAGAGCTTTGGGGGGCTTCTCAAATTGAAAGAGTCATTCAGGTAGCGAATATGTTTCATCAAGATTTCAACTCATGTGAATTGGATAGTGTAGTAAGTTTTGATGCGACAAAATCTATTCCTCTTTATAAAAAAATGATTGACCTGGTTGTAAGCGAAAGCAATTCGGATGATGAGCGATTTAGGAATAATCAATTGTATTCTTTTTTAGACGATTTGAAGGCCAAACCTTCTCTTCCTAAAACCTTGGTTCACAACGATTATAACCCAAGAAATATAGCATTAAGAAGTTCTGGGGAAGTTGTGATTTATGATTGGGAGTTGGTAATGTTAAATTACCCTCATAGAGATATCATTGAGTTTTTATGTTTCGTTTTACCAAATGACGTTTCAAAGGAAAGTCTAATGCATTATTTAAATTATCACTTCGAATTAAGGGCAGATAAAAGTATATCATGGGAAACATGGAAAGAAGGGTATGTTTATGCGTTGAAAGAGTTTTTAGTTACCCGTGTTTCCTTTTACAGTGTAGGAAGCATTTTACTAAAATATGAATTCGTTGATCGTTTATTAAAGACATCTTTTAGAATTTTAGAATTGTTAAAAGTTGAATCGTGATAGAGAAAATAATTTATATTGTTCTGTTGCCTAGTGTTTTGGCTAATGTTTTACACATGTTTTTAGTTAAGAAGGGTGTTTTATCTGTTTTGGCATGGCCCATTCAAGAAAGGATGTTTGGCCAGAATAAAACATACAGAGGATTTATTTTCATCACTCTACTCACGGCCACTTTTTCTGGGGTAGGCTCTTTTTTTGTTGAAAGTATTACAGCCCAACAAGGAATGTTTACTGGTGCTTTAATAGGGCTTGCTTATTCCTTTTTTGAGTTGCCAAATTCTTTTTTAAAAAGAAGGCTAGGAATAAAGTCTGGAGGTACATCAATTAGGAATAAGTGGGCTTTTATTGTTTTGGATAAAACCGACTCTACTTTTGGTGTTTCTCTGGTTTATTTTTTGGTGTCGGATTTAAGTATTCTACAAGGCTTGTATTTGTTTTTCGTAAGCGTTGCATTGCACGTTGTGTTTTCATTTTTATTAGTAGCTGTAAAAATTAAAAAAAGTTTTTGATGGGTTGTTATAATTTAAAAGAAGAGTTATCGATTAGAGATGTTGGAGAGAAAGCCTTTCAATTATCTCAAATGAAAAGGTCTGGATTGCCTGTTCCGAATGGAATTGTACTAGGTGATTCAGTATTTAAGACCAGGGATTTGTCTTCTGTAAAACACCAAATTTCATCTTTTGTTGAGGCCAATTTGGCCAATGGTTTTATGGTAAGAAGTTCTGCAATTGGTGAGGATGGAAGCGATGCTTCTTTTGCGGGTCAACTGGATTCTTTTATTGCAGAGAATAGAGTAGAGGATATTATTGAACGTGTTTACCAATGTTGGGCCTCTTATTCAGCAGAAAATGTTTATCAATACCAGGAAGCTAAAGGGAAAAAATTAGCTGGAATGGGGGTTATTATACAGGAGCTTATAGAGCCTGACTTTGCTGGTGTCCTTTTCACTGAATCCCATTTAGCAGAAAAAACAATAATAGTTGAATACGTTGAGGGGCATTCAGAGAAGTTGGTTTCTGGTGAGGTAAACCCTTTTTCTTTTACTGTGGATAAGACGAAACAGGTGCCTAGTGAAGAGGTTCCTTTTCCTACGGATCAATTAATTTCATATAGCCTGGAGTTAGAGCGAACGTTTGAAAGAGCTATTGATATGGAGTGGGTAGTTAAAAATAATAAGCTTTTTATTGTTCAATGCCGACCAATAACAACTAGAGGTTTTGTCCCTAAAATATATTGGTCGAACACCAATGTGAATGAAAATTATCCGGAAGCAATCACTCCTTTACTGTATTCCATAGCCAGAGAATCCTATTATCATTATTTTAAAAATCTTTCGAAATTACTTCAGTTACCTCGCAAGAATATTCAAGAGTTAGAGAGAGAGTTTTCTAATGTTATTGGTGTGTGGGGAGCTAAAATGTACTACAATATGAGTAGTATTCATCGAATTATTAGTAAGTCTCCTTTTTCTAAATTACTAATGAAAAGCTTTAACAATTTTGTGGGGTATCAAGAGGGTGAAAAAGAAAATAGTTCATCTGTTCGATTTAAAAATAAGTTAGTATTTATTTGGAGAATTTTTAAATTAAATAAGGATTTAACGTTTCATGTTAACCGTTTTGAAACAATAATAAATGATTACAAAAAAGATTTAAAATCTTCTTTTGATCATGCCTCGCTTCAAAAATCATTTCATGATTTTATCGAAATTCGAATGCATAGCTGGTATCATGCATCAGTCGCTGATTTTTTTGCTATGATTTATCATGGAGTACTAGGTTCGTTGTGCACAAAATACTATGGAGATGAAGCTGAGCGAATTCGAAATGAATTAATTCAAGCCATACCAAATTTAGTGAGTAGTAAGCCCGTGCAAGAAACATGGCTAATTTCAAATCAAATAAAGGAGAATAATGAACTGCTGAATTTGTTTATAACCAAAGAAGCGAGTGAAATCTGGAGTGAATTAAAATCCAACTCCTCTTTCAAATCAACATATAAACTTGTAGATGATTACATAAATAACTGGGGATATCGCTGTTCAGGAGAGCTCATGTTGAACTCGACGAATTATAAGGATGATCCTTCCAAATACATTCAGTTACTCAAAGGTTATGTTGTCCAAGTCCACCGGAATCCATCGGAGTTAATCGCTGAAAAACATAACGAAAGTTTAAAAACATTACGGGCGTTTAAAAAGAAAATTTATTCAAAGCAACCTATTTTGTTTCCTTTGAACTGGTTAAGAGTAAGGTGGTTAGGCTATGTAGTTAAGCAAACACAAAAAGGGATTAGCAGTAGAGAGCGTGTAAGGCTAAAGCAAGCATTACTTTACAGTGAACTCAAAACAGTCTTGAGACGAATAGCTCGTCTTTACCCTCAACGGTTTAAGACTAAAGAAGATTTGTACCTCTTAAAATATGGAGAAATTCAAGAGATGTTGTCTGCCTCTGAAATGCTCCCAGAGTTTTCAATAGAAGAACGAAAAGCGCAGTTTCTGAAAACCTCTAAGCTAATTTATCCTGATGATTTTCAAACACCTCTTGGTCAGTATGTTCAACCACAGGATTTATGCGTAGAGCATAAAAACACAAATGGCCAAGTGCTCAAGGGTTTAACAGCATGTGGAGGGACTATAAAGGGTAGAGCCAGGGTTTTGGATAGTGTTCTGGAGGCTGATAAATTGGTGGAGGGAGACATTTTAATAACAAGACAAACAGACCCTGGCTGGGCAAGTGTATTTCCTTTAATAAGCGGATTAGTAGTTGAGAGAGGAGGGATGCTTTCTCATGGTGCAATCGTATCTCGAGAATTTGGTATACCTGCTGTAGTAGGAGTTCAAAATGTGACAGACCGCATTAAAGATGGAAGCACAATAGAGGTAAAAGCAGATTCTGGAGAAATTATATTAAATGCTTAGAGTAATTCGCATATATATTAAGCAAAGATTCCGGTTGCAATTGTATTTGCCACTTGCAGTTTTCTCTTGATTTTGTTTGGAATCAAGGAGTATAACGTTCCGTTAACGGAGTGGCTAAGACAACTTTCTTTATTGCCCATTACTTTAGCATTCCTTTTATTGTTTCGGCTAGCGGATGATTTGATAAGTAGAAAAGAAGATGGTATTCAGCCGAATAGAGTATATACTAAAAAGAAATCCTGGTTTTCTTTAGTTGTGTTTTCATTAATAGTTCTATTTCTGGGAATAGGCTTTGTGTTGAATCA
Organism: Flavobacteriales bacterium; assembly: GCA_045561495.1. GTDB lineage: Bacteria > Bacteroidota > Bacteroidia > Flavobacteriales_C. The sequence goes on from JBJKXR010000008.1 coordinate 43,870, forward strand.
CTATAAAACATATTTCATCTCTTACATATTCGTTTTGTTATTTTCTTTTATTCCTTACGCTGCAAACCTCTTAGCGAAACAATTTAAATTTATTTTGCCACTATTTAAATATGGAATATTTGTTTTATTTATAACTTCTCTTCAAGGTCAACTAGAACCTTTTGATTATGTCTTTTCTGGAGTAGTTTTCTTGTCTTTTATTCTTTATGAATTGCTAGAGGATGAAAGGCTAGTTGCCTATAAAAATCATGTTAAATGGATGTATTGGTTATTAATACTCCCTTTTGGGTATATGTATCCTAATGCACTGTTGTGGACAGGCGTATTATCTATCTCTGTTTATTTGTTTTGGCTTTTAAAAAGGCCTTCTTATATACATTACTACATCCTTTTGTTGGTGTTAAGTTTAAAAATTATCGTTTATGTCGTTTAAATCAATAGAAAGAATAAAAACATTAAACAATCCAAAGCATTTGGAGTTTGAAGAAGTTAGTTGTTATATGTGTGGCTCTAATGAATCCGAGGAGTTTCTAGTAGGGGAAGAGGATTTAACTGGGAAAGATGGAGAGTTCCTGTATGTAAAATGTAAGGAATGTAGTTTGGTTTATCAAAATCCTCGAATACCCATAACAGGAATTAAAGAATATTATGACTCTGAATATATCGCACATCGAAAAAAGAAAGATTGGGGAATTTTAACGCCACTTTATGAATGGGCAATGGGTAAGCACGATCGCGATAAACTGAAGTTGGTAAAGCGTTTCGCAACATTAAATCAGGAAACAAAATTATTGGACGTTGGTTGTGCAGTAGGAACCTTCCTTTTACACGCAAACAATAAATACAAGTGTCATATAAGCGGAGTAGACTTTAAGGAAGACTTAGATTTTCCAGGATTTGATAGAGTAGCGTTTTTTGAAGGATTATTTTACGATCAAACCATGGAACAAGAAAACTACGACGTTATTACCATGTGGCATTTTTTAGAACATTGTTATGATCCAAATAAATCGCTTCAAAAAGCCAAAGAGGTATTGAAAAAAGATGGGAAACTGGTGATTGAAGTACCTCGATTAGACTCATTTACCTTTAAGCTCTTTGGAAAGAAATGGCCAGGGGGTGCAAGCTCCTCAGCATACAACAATGTTTGATAAGAAAAGATTTATTAAAATTATTGAGCAAAATGGTTTTAAGGTGGAAAAGTACATGTCGTATGGAGCATTTCCTCCCTATTTTTACATATTTACAGGGACTTATTTCAAGCTTTTCGGAAAGGGATTAAACCTTAACAAAATAATATTTCCGTATTTCTTATTTCAGTTTTTGCTGTTTCCCATCCTGTTGTTTAAAAACTATTTAAATCTATCCATGCAAACCATAGTATGCAAGAAACTATAATTGCTACATATCGAGGTTTAGTAGCCTTTGTTTTAATGTTTATCTCAGGGAGTATAGCCTTGTTAATTAGGTGGTTAACATTTGGTAAAAGCGTTAATTGGGGAAGTAAATATATTGTTGCCCCATCCTCTCGTTTGATACTGAGAATTGTTGGAGTACGGTTTTCTATACCCAAAGTTAAAGACTATCCATCTCAACAGGTAATGTATACGTTTAATCACAATTCTTTTTTAGATGTTTTGATTTTAACAGCACTTGCAATTCCCAACACACGATTTTTCTTATCGGAAAAGACTCGGAAAATAATTCCACTAACCGTTTCTGCTCTAGCCATAGGTGTATATTATATACCTGTAAAAAATGACAAAAAAAGAAGAGCCGATTTTTTTAAAAGAGTTACTCAAGAATTGAAAAGCGGATCTGGATCAGTGTTTGTCTCTTCAGAAGGAGTTCATAGGTTTATAAACGGAATAGCGCCATTTAATACAGGCGTTTATGAGATGGCATTAAAAGCAGAATTGCCAATACAGCCCGTGTATTTAGATATCCCAAAAGAAACGAACTCACTAGAAGGTTACCGATTCAAATCGGGGACTATCTCTGTTGAATTATTAGATTTGATATCCACTAAAAACTGGGAGTTGAGTACATTGAAAAATGAAGTGGAAAAAGTGAGAAATATATTTTTAAATGAATTTAACAAAAGAAATGACTGAAAAGCAAAAGAAATATCGTGCGAGTAATTCAAAAGCATTTCTATACCTCTTTACGCATTTGTTACTAGGTATTTTAGGAATTTGGATATCAGTTGATGTAAACTGGTTTTTTGGCCAAATAGCATTGAGTATTTTCTTCTTGCAGTCCTTTATTCTGTTGCATGAAGTGGGGCATTTCTCATTTTTTAAGAGCAAAAAACTGAATACGTGGTTTGGGCATCTATTCGGTTTTGTATCATTTATTCCATTTACTAGCTGGGTTGACATTCATAACCTGCATCACAAATGGACAGGCTGGAGAGATAAAGACCCAACCACCAGTGGAACAGTCAACCCCAGGCATGGTATAATAACAAGAAGTATAGTGAACACCAGTTGGTTCTTTTTTATTCCTCTATTTACATTGGGGTATCGAGTTGGAAATTACTGGAATATATTAAAGATTAGAAATTTTAGTTCCAAAACCAATACTCAGTTGGTAGTTATAAATATTCTAGCAATACTTAGCTTATGGGTTGTTCTCATACTGTTGTTTCCTTCTTTTATTCTCAATTATGTCCTTACTTCTTATTTCATAAGCCTAATGCTTTCTGATGTAATAATACTGAGTCAACATTCTCATATAGACATACCTGTTTCAAATGGAGATGAGGTAAAGCCCATAAAATGTAAGGAGCAAATTAAATATACAAGAAGTATTGTTTTAGGAAGGTGGTTAGAGCATTGGTTCCTGTTTAACTTCAACCTGCATGAGAAACACCATGCATTTCCAAATGTCCCGGCGTATTATTTACAACACAAAGAATGCGATGTTCAAAATACGCGTCCTTTTTTTAAGTACTTGTGGAATGCCAAAAAAATGTCAGGTGAGCAATTTGTTTTTTCCACTACTAAACAATCAAAAAAAATAATTTAATAGGATGAGGGATAGGAAGATTAATTTTGGAAAAGAGCCTATTGGGAACTTTACTCATGTTTTAAAAACTAGGGTAAATGCTTACTTTGAAGAAGCTCAGCTCACTAAACAAGGAGGAGTTTTCGATGATACTTAAAACAATCATCATGTTGATGTTGTATTTTATCCCATTTGGAATTCTCTTC